>DASVHX010000254.1:0-3250 GCA_036382355.1 Bacteroidales bacterium | reverse complement strand
CCACGTATTTCCGGTCATTCGAAAGTCTGGGCACTTTGTTCTGTCCGCCAAGCTTGCCGCGTTCTTTCAGCCAGCGATAGAATGTTCCGGCTGGTAATTGTTTAATGACCGGCGGACGCAGGATCATGTTGTGGTAACGTTTTGCTTCGTAATCGGAATTAAGTGCTTTTAAAGCATTATCCAGAATCTCGGCAAAATAATCCAGGCTATCGGGAGGCGTTTCGAACTCGATAAGCCATTCGTGGGATGCATTGGTATTATCATCAAAATACACAGGCGCAGCAGTGTAATCGGTGATGCTAGCTGACGCTTTTTCGCATGCAGTGGCAAGCGCTTTTTCTGCATTGTCAATAATCAGCTCTTCACCAAATGCATTGATAAAACTTGTGGTACGGCCTGTAATACGAATGCGGTATGGATTAAGGGAAGTAAACTGGATGGTATCACCAATAAGGTAGCGCCACAAACCTGCATTGGTGGAAATGACGAGCGCGTAATTCACGCCAATCTCAACTTTATCGAGCGATACTGTTTTATTCGTAAGCACATCATACTCCGTAAGCGGCAGAAACTCGTAGAATATGCCATAATCGAGCATGAGCAGCATTTCGCCGGGCGTATTGAGATCCTGTATGCCAAAGAACCCTTCGGAAGCATTATACGTTTCGAGGTATTTCATTCCAGCCGGAGCTATCTTGCTGAACTGTTCGCGATACGGGCCAAAGTTTACGCCGCCATGGATGAACAGTTCAAGATTAGGCCACACATCGCCTATGCTCTTTTTACCTGTTATTTCCAGAATCCGCTTCAACAAGAGCAAAGTCCAGGAGGGAACGCCCGAGATGTTGGTAACATCTTCATCTTTCGTGATTAGCGCAATGCGTTCAATCTTCGATTCCCATTCGTTCATGAGCGCCACTGAAATTTCGGGTGTACGGATAAGTTCTACCCAATAAGGCAGATTTTCCATAATAATGGCCGACACATCACCATGGAAGGTTTCGGCATGTACATCGTCTACGGTTATGCTACCGCCAAGACCAAGCACTTTTCCACTAAAGATGCGGGAATCGGGATTGTTATTGCAATAGATTGACAATAAATCCTTGCCACCTTTGAAATGACATTCCTCCAATGCTTCTTCACTAACGGGGATAAACTTGCTTTTGTCGTTGGTAGTGCCCGACGATTTGGCGAACCACTTCACATCCGATGGCCACAGGATATTTTGCTCGCCTTTGCGCAGGCGGTTGATATAAGGCTTCAGGTCGTTGTACTCGCTCAGCGGAACCCGGTTGCGAAACTGATCGGGGGTACGGATAGATTTGAAATCGTATTTGCGGCCCCATTCAGTATCACGTGCTGTGGTAATCAGTTTCCGAAACCATTCTCCTTGTACATCATGCGGGTATTTCATGAAAAGTTCAATCTGGTGAATGCGCTTTTTTATGAACCATGAAATAACGGAATTGAAAATAGGCATGGCAACAATGGCTTAATGAGGTGAAGATCAAAAGTAGCTATTTCCCTGCAGCTCCAAAATGGTTGAACCCGGATTTATTGCCAGGTCAGATGAAAAGCTTTTAAAGGTTACTAATCGAAAGATTGTACGTTGTCCGGGTAACGAAAGGATTACCATAAGCTGTCTCAAACGACGCTTCAAGGATCACTTTTTCCCTGTATCCTTTCCCGGGAATAACCACAAAGGTGAGGTTGCCAATTCCATCTTGCGTTTGTATCTCCTGCTTGCTCTTCGTATCTTCTTTGAAATAAACCCTGGCGAACGAAACCGCGTGCGATTTGTCGGACAAGGTAAGCCGTAAAATGTATTTATTTTCGGAAGCCATTTTATTGATAGGCGTAACTACAATAGTTGGGTTGTTCACGATGAGTGTGCCTTCACTGCTGTATTCTTTCAGTCCGGGCTCCACTTCACCATTGAGGTAAGGAATTTCGCATGCCAGCTTGCCGTTTTTATAGTAATGCTTTTCCACACCATGCTTTACGTCGTTTTTATATATAACGTACTGACAAATCTTTCCATCTTCGTAGTAGAATTTGCTATCGCCTTCTTTTCTATCGTTCACAAAGTTGGTTTCAACCTGAACTTTACCGTTCTCATAAAAGTTTTTGGTAACCCCATTCTTCTTGCCATCCTTCTTGTGGATTTCCGCGAAAAGCTTGCCATTCGGTTTAAATGTCCGCTTAAGCACGGAACCATCAGGATTAACTTCTTCGCTTTTTAGTTTATCCTTATCAGCCTGTGGCTGACAGCTATACATGATGATGGCGATACATACAAATAATATCCGGCTAAGTTTCATGCGCTATTAATTTTTAGTTTATAGATAATTACGACTTACATTTATACATATATTCTGGTTGACCAACCAGATTTATTCGACTTCAGGAATTCCCTTAGCTGATCCACTTCTTCTTTTTTGAGCCCGCTGATGGGCAAAAAATTGGCAACGGTTTTGGTATTATAAAGAATAATCCAATCGCTGCCAATCCTGACAATTTTATAGAATGAATCCCATTTGAATTCGTTCGTGAATGCTTCGCCTGTATAGGAAATCGTGTCATTGGTGAGCAGGTATGTAAGTTTCTGGTTCAACCGCTCGTGCGAAGTGTAGTTTTTTACTGCGCTGCGATAAATGCTGAAGAGAAGATAGAGGATGGAGGAGATTCCTATGAAAAGCATAAACAACGGATTCCTTATGAGGCCGGGCTTAAAGAAATGCAGGTAATAAAGCCCGACAAAAACAAGTAACCCCAATCCCAGCAATATGGAAACCACGATGGCAGGCTTACGCAGTGTTAGCGAAAAAAACAGGCGGATAAAGTCTTTCTTCCGGATTTGTGCAGTGAATTGGATGTACATTGTGCTTTAAAATTAATAGGATAGTTATTTAATATCCAACAATTGCTGTAGTATTGCTCAAGCCTGAAAAAATGCATATACGGCTGTAAAGATAATGAGTTATTGCCAGTCAAAAAAATACAAAGCCCGGCTGCTAACCGGGCCCTATCGTATATCATTATGTGAAGAAGTAATCTATTTTATCACGAGTTTCTGTCTAATGCCAGCTTCGGGATTCCTAATTACCATCATGTGAGCACTTAGTGTCTTCTGTCGAGCTGTGCAAGGGCGAATGTGTATGCGCCAACCGACACTGCTTTTGAGGTGCCTAAGCGCCCAAGGCCAACGCCAATGCGTTTTAACGGGTCGTATTTTATTTTGCGCGCG
>DASVHX010000253.1:0-3061 GCA_036382355.1 Bacteroidales bacterium | reverse complement strand
ATACCATCGATGCCTCACGCTGCGTGAGTTGTTTCAACTGTATAGGCAGTTGTCCTTCCAAAGGTATCAGTTACAATTACAGCCAAAAGGCAGCAACAGTCCACGCTACACTCGTGGAAACTGATAAAAACAAAAGGAATTTGTTTGGTGGCGCTGTGGCTTTGCTTAGCCTTTCTGCTTTGGCCTTTGTTCCCCGCGAAATAGAAACAGGAAAGCCTTCCACTATTCCTGAGAAAAAGAAGAATCCCATTTGTCCCCCGGGATCGAAAGGATTCGAACATTTTAATGAAACCTGCACAGCTTGCCACCTTTGCGTAAGCCTCTGCCCTACCCAGGTGCTGAAGCCTTCAGTGCTTGAATATGGATTGATTGGTTTTTTACAACCTCTGCTGGATTATCATGCCAGTTTCTGTAATTTTGATTGCAGGCTTTGTGGTGAGGTTTGTCCCACCGGCGCCATTCTTCCTTTACTGGCTGAAGAAAAGAAACTCCTGCAATTAGGTAAATCAATATTTGTTAAAGAGAATTGCATTGTTCATACCCGTAAAACAGCCTGTGGGGCATGTTCCGAACATTGTCCAAGTAAGGCTGTGAATATGGTTCCTTACGAAGGAAGCCTTAGAATACCCAAAGTAAACCAGGATATATGTGTGGGTTGCGGTGCCTGCGAGTATGCCTGCCCCACCAAGCCTTACAAAGCCATTTACGTGGATGGGCACCGCCTGCATCAAAAGGCTAAAAAGCCGACAGAAAAGAAACTTGAACAAAAGAAAACGACTGAGGATTTTCCTTTTTAAGTAATTTGTTTGTTATAGGGATTCTATTTGCAAGTATCAGCAAATATTTTGAACCAGATTCTGCTCCCCGAAAATACGATTGAATCCTGAAGCCATTAATTCTCTATTTTTGATAAATAAACAAATAGAAAAATCCATGAGTCTAAAAACCACCCAGCGCAGAATAGCTGTTAGCGGAATAATCATCATCATAACGGCAGGAAACTTTTTAAGGTTAACCGGCATCGAATTTATCCGGCCCATTCATATTGTTACGTTATTAGTATGCGGTGCAGCTATTGGCATATTCATTTCCAACATTATTCTTTTTTTTAAAAATAAGGCGGGAAAATAGTTTGGTAGTTGATGTGTGACTGCTTCTTAAGAATGGGTTTATACGCCTGCATAATCGATGATTAAAAAATTAATCCGGGAGTGGTAGAACTCCCGGATTCTTAAATATGCAATAATGTCTGATATCACTTATCCGACGAAGGTTTTAGCCCATCTGCTCATATTGTCAGATGCTTTTTCAGAACTTCTTCTCCGCTCATCAGAATTTCGATATACTGGGCACGTTTGTAGATATAAGGATTTGCCGTATTCTTTCGCGAAAGCAGACCTTTGAATTCATCGACCGATCCAAATTTATGAGCCTTCATCCATGTTTCAATATCCGAAAGCATTGTAGCAATATATTCAGGCTTATGTTTGTATATGGTACTCACTATCTGCACGCAATCGGCACCGGCCAGCAGCATTTTCACTACATCGTTACCGCCGTAAATACCAGTATTGCTACAAACAGAACCTTCAACCTTATCGAACAATATGCCAGCATAGCGGATTGCCAGGCGGCCATCACCTTCGTGGCTGAGGTTAAATGGTGAAGAATGTTTCATATCCTCAATATTAATATCGGGCTCGAACAAGCGGTTGAAAAGAACAAATCCATTAGCACCGGCCTTATCCATCCTGGAAATCAAATTAAGTACATTGGTGTAAAAAGGGCTGAGTTTAATACTTACCGGTATCGAAACCACTTTCTTAACAGCACGAAGCAATGCAACCTGCTGATCTTCTATCGTTTTAGCTTCGGAGTCAAAATCGCGCGGAACTGCATAGAAATTCAACTCCAGGCCATCTACCCCGGTTTTCTCGATAAGTTTTGCATATTCCAGCCATGTTTTAGTGTAGATGCAGTTGAGGCTGGCAATAAGCGGAATGCCCAGTTGACTCTTGGCTTTGCGCAGGTTAAGCAGATATTCTTGCGGTCCCGCATGTTGTAGCTTTGGAAAAATGTTGCCCATTTCGGCGTTGCGGTCAGAAAACTCGGTCATTTCGTCTTCCATCTGAATGCTCTCCAGATGTATTTGCTCCTCGAACAGCGATTTGTAAACTACCGCGGCAGCTCCAGCTTCCTCCAGTTTTTTCAACATATTCAAATCGTTTACCAGGCTACTCGACCCGATAATAATTGGATTCCTGAGCGGAATACCCATGTAATGCGTGCTGAGATTGGTCATAGCTAATTCTCCTGTTTTGATAAGTAAAAATTGGGGTTCGCTTTCTAAATGATTTAAATGGTTAGTTTAATAAATGTGTCTTAATTTCCTTTGAATATTAGAGCGTTTTAAATGAAGCATTACATTTAATGACCTCATAAGTACCGAAACCTAATGCATGATAATAAAAGAAAAACAACTACTCTCCGTTTTTGTTTAAGCTAGATTTATGATTTCCAAATATAATCCAAATTTGTGATAATGCCAATATTCCCATTGTGATAATTATTAACCTGTTGCGACAGAGAAGGAAACTATCTGTAATCATTACAAATTATCCCTTGCACATTGATTTCTATGGCCTCTATTCTCTGTGAAGGCATTTATTAAGTAATTTTGCGGCGGTTTTGAGGATACTTCCTTAAATAATTTAGAAACAACTGATTAAATAAATATATCATGACAAGTAAGAAAAAATTTGTGACATGCGACGGTAATTATGCTGCTGCTCATGTTGCATATATGTTCAGCGAAGTAGCTGCTATCTATCCTATTACACCTTCGTCCACAATGGCCGAATATGTTGATGAATGGTCAGCAGATGGTCGTAAAAATATGTTTGGCGAAACTGTTAAAGTTACAGAGATGCAATCTGAAGGAGGTGCCGCAGCAGCATTGCACGGTTCACTTCAGGCAGGTGCGCTTTCCACTACCTATACGGCTTCGCAGGGATTGCTCCTGATGATCCCGAATATGTATAAAATAGCCGGCGAACTTTTG
>DASVHX010000252.1:0-1915 GCA_036382355.1 Bacteroidales bacterium | reverse complement strand
ATATACATAGTTCCTGCTAGATCAGAAGGATCGCATTGCATTTCAAAATGTTGTTCACCTGTAATAAAAAAATCAAAATACTTATTTTTCTTTTGTCCTGCAATAATATACATCCCATCCGAAAGAAATTTCTTACCTTCGAATAGGTAAATTCCATTTTTAGCCAGGTGGGCAGTATCATCGATATATTGCTTATCGCCATAATAATGAGCGAGATAAAGAACCGTATCTATGCTGTTGGTAAGTTGCACACTTATACGGTATCCTTTTGATGCTCCATATGTTGAGATGGAAACTAACAGGAGAAGAACTAAGTTGATTATAAAATGTTTTAGCATAGGTTGATTAAACAATTAGTTGCAAATTTACAAAACGTCCTGTATAATTTTAAGATCATATTCAAATGAAAAGATTTCTGGTAATTTTTATTTTAGTTTTAACATTTACAGGTGAATTATCGGCTATTAACCAGGATTCGGTTACACTGGAGCTTCGTGCCAAAGCCTACAAGCGTTACCGCCATGTGAAAGATACAGCAACTATCCGTACATGGATGAACATGGACCGAATGAATAAGGCATTGATTGATGTAGCTGAATACGATAACAAACTTCTTAAATCCTACCGGTATAGCGATTCTGTTTTAAGAGCTAATTCACAAATCAATGTGGATACCGCGATATCCCAACAGCCTTTAGAGACTGTTAAACCTCCTGTTTCAAACACTGGATTCGATAAGGAATATCTTCTGGCCACGTCAGCGGCCTGTGGAATATTGGTAATCATTTTATTGGTGCTATTGATAATTCGTTCAATAAGCCTTAAGCAGGTTCGGCGGGCGCTGGACGAAAGCGAAGAAACCTTTAACAACAAAATAAAACGCATGGAGCTTCTCGAATCAGAAGTGAAGAAAATGAAAAGCCGCGAAAAGGAAATCAAAGCTGAGTTAGAGAAAGGTATTATTGATTACCAGGGAAAGATGCAGCAATTGCGACTTCGAATCAACGAACTCGCAGATGAGAATTCGCGGCTCGAGGGTTTATTAGCAACACATCCTGATGGCAATTATACCGGAGAAACCAGCTCGTCGGGTGAAACTGTGGCACTAAAGCAGGAACTTATCGACAAACTCGAAACAATGCTGGCACGATTGAAAGATATGAATGCATAATATTTGAGGGTCGTTAATAGATCAGCATATCTGCCTGGGTAGTTAGCCCGAACCACATCTTATTTTCCACTTTAATGTCCACCATCAACTGATATCTTCCCTTTTGAGAAGGAGTAGCAACTGCCATATTCTGCGTAAGACTATGGTAAACATCGGTTTCCAATGGCGTATGCAAGCCATCCCAATCCACCATTTCTTTTTTCCGGATCCAAAAATAAGATAAGCTGATGTGGTCGCCGGCATTGCACCGCAGGGGCAAGTCGGAAACGTTGCGAATGGTTACAGGTATATAAACTGTGTCGATAGCCTTATAATAAGTTCCCGGATCTATTTTGATGCTGATATTACTAACAAGGTATTGATAATCGTTAGGAGGCGCAAGCGAATCGCAAAGAGGCTTATACGGGCCAGGTTTTATTGCGAAATAATTGTTGTTCAGCCATGAGTAATTGTGTATTTCCCACATCCTGAATAGGAAATTATAAGGTTTCAGTTTCTTGAAGTTTTGTTGAAAGTTAATATCGGACAGAGGTGCAATCGTAATTGAGCTATATTTCCCGTCGCATGCGCTAAGCAAGAGCGATTCCAGGGGATACGACCAATTGATCATGGAATAAGGCCGCCCGAACTGCTCTTCGGAAGCAATAAACTTACTGCCTTCCATTTGCCTGGCCGAAGCTATCATGTTTTCCATCTGTTGTGTGCGTAGTATAAAAGGCTTGCTGGCATTATAGATCATTACAA
>DASVHX010000251.1:0-4576 GCA_036382355.1 Bacteroidales bacterium | reverse complement strand
GTTCATCGTATCCTCAATTTTAATTTAGTGAAATTGTACTATACTGAATGAACTCAGGTTTGCAAATAATTATGCCTGAATTAATTGAAAATTATCGGTCATTAGAGTTTGTAATTCGGTCCTGAATTTTTCAATATTTCTGAAAAAATTCAGGCAATATTTTCTGAAAACAGCAAATTCTGCGTAGTATGTGTTGTAAAGTATTTTCTTTTTAAAAAACTTCCACAAACGTTCAATAACATTGAGATTGGGGCTATATGAAGGTAAAAACAACAAGCGGATTCTCTTATTTTTGTTCACAAACTGCTGGACGAGTTCACAATGATAGTATCTGGCATTATCCAGAATCACGTAAATCTTGCCTAATGGCTGTTTTTGGAGCATTTCTGTCATTAAACTCACGGTCGATTGACCGTTTATCATTTCTGCTTCCTGAATAACTACCAAATGATCTTCAAGATTATAAGCACCATTGAAATTAATCCTTTGCCTACCCGTGTTGGCTTTAAGAACCATTTCCTTTCCTTTCCTGATCCATCCGTAAGCAGGTTGAGAATTATGCATAGGATGTACCCCGTCCATGAAGTAGATTTTGTCTTCCGGGGATTTCCTCTTCTGGATTCTTCTGTATTTTTTAATAAATACCTTCTGTGCCTCAATATCCGCTTTCCCGGGAATGTGTTTGGGCTTCTTGTATGTAAAACCCAACTGGTGCAAAAGGCTCGTCATGCCCTTGGGCGTATATTTAACCCTGAAAGTCTTCTTGACAAAAGCACCGATTTGCTTTGCCGTAAGATACATATTGCTTTCAAGATGTTCGATCAATTTAGCTTGCTGGTTTTCGGTCAATTTACTTGTACCTCCAGTGTAGTTGTCCTTCATCAGACCATCAACCCCTTCAGAAATATATGATTCGTACCATCTCCATACAGTTGACTGATCAATCAGCAATATCTCAGCGATCTCAGAGTACCCGTATCCCCTGTTCAATAGAAGAATCCCTTTTATCTTGTCACGTTGCTTTCGATCCGCTTTTTTGTGAAGCGATTTTAAAGCAGCTATTTCTTTGGGTTTTAAAAAATCATTCATTATTTGCAAAGGAATATCCAATCCAGTTGTCTGGTTATTCCGCGCAAGATTATTTATGCACAGGCAATTGTTAATCATTTTGCAAACTCATTCAGCATCGGTATATTATCCGGTATTTAGCATGCTTTGGGGAGCAGCAAATGTAAAAATTTATTCTGAACCCTGCCGGCAAAATAAAAATGCAAAAATCAAGTTTTGATTAGTAGCTTTGATGAATCAAACGTTTTAGTTAAATATCAAACTCTATCAAACACTATCAAACTTTTTCAAACCCTATCAAACTTTTCCAAACGATTTAAATGACATCAAATGTTTTCCACCTATGATAGCATACGACCGGTTCACGCTTTCCAATGGATTAAGAGTACTTGTTCACCACGATAATTCCACGCCTATTATTGCCATGAACATTCTGTACGATGTGGGTTCGCGCGATGAGCAACCCCACCGCACGGGATTTGCTCACCTGTTCGAGCATCTGATGTTCGGAGGTTCAAAAAATATTCCCAAATACGATGAACCGCTGGAACGCGTTGGCGGTGAGAACAATGCCTTTACCAACAACGATATAACCAATTATTATCTTACGCTTCCTGTTCAGAATCTCGAAACAGGTTTCTGGCTGGAATCAGACCGCATGGCCGCTCTTGCATTTTCGCCAAAAAGCCTGGATGTTCAGCGCAACGTGGTGGTAGAAGAGTTCAAACAAAATTACCTGAACCAGCCCTATGGTGATGCCTGGTTATTATTGAGGCCGCTGGCCTATAAAGTCCATCCATATCAATGGGCTACCATTGGTAAGGACATTTCTCATATAGAAGAGGCGGGTATGGACGAAGTAAAAGCATTTTACCATAAGTATTACAATCCGGGCAATGCTATCCTAACCATAGCAGGCGATGTGGAAACGGAAAATATCAGGGTGCTTGCCGAAACCTGGTTTGGTTCTATAAACAAAGATCATCGTTTTAATCGGTCAATTCCTGCTGAGCCGCCCCAGAAGGAAGCCCGGAAACTTACAGTGGAACGCGATGTCCCTTCGGATGCCATTTACAAAGTATTTCATATGTGCGACCGGCTCAGTCCAGCCTATTATGCCAGTGACCTTGTTTCCGATATTCTATCGGGCGGTCAATCGGCCCGGCTGTTTAGCGAGTTAATCAAGAAACGGCAATTGTTCAGCGATTTGCATGCCTATATCACCGGGGATATCGACAGTGGTTTGTTTGTAATTACAGGAAGGCTCATTAAAGGTGTTGCGATGGAAGAAGCCGAAAAAGCAATCGATGAGCAGCTCGAAAAGATATGCACCACGGTAGTGGAAGAAACGGAATTGCAGAAAGTAAAAAACAGGGTGGAGAGCAGCATGCTGTTTTCGGAACAATCTGTGCTCGATAAAGCAATGAACCTGGCCTATTACGAATGGTTGGGTGATGCTTCATTGGCTAATACCACCATAGACAAATATGCTGCTGTTACCGCCGAAGAATTGCGCGGGCAAGCAAACAAAATCTTCAGGGCAGAAAACAGCTCTACCCTTTACTATTATTCAACTCAAAAAGGATGACCAGAATCGATCGCAGCCAGGCCCCGGCTTTGCAGGCCATGGATAATTTTAAAGTAATTGAACCGGGCAATATTACACTCGATAATGGAATTCCACTTTACGTGATTAACAAAGGCACGCAGGAACTGGTACGCATCAGTCTTGTTTTTGGTGCCGGCGCATGGTACGAGGACTTGCCTTTTACGGCTCAAGCCAGCAACCTCATGCTACGCGAAGGAACAAGCCTGATGGCTTCGGCAGAGATTGAGGAAAAACTGGATTTTTACGGAGCTTTCCTCGAAACGGCAGTAGAACAGGACAACAGTTATATTTCCCTTTATTCGCTGAACAAACACGTTCATGAACTCCTGCCACTATTGAGGGATATTATTAGAGAAGCAAGTTTCCCTGAAAAGGAATTTGAAATAATGGTCGGCCGCCAGAAACAATACCTTGCGGTGAACGAACAGAAGGTAAATTACCTCGCAAGGACCCGTTTCTCCGCATTGATATATGGCCCTGAGCATCCTTATGGAACCTACCGACAGTCATCACATCTCGAAAATATCAACGTAGCTGCACTTAAAGCATTCCATAATCAGCATTATACGCCGGGGAACTGTCGTATTGTGGTAGCCGGAAAAGTCAGCGACGAACTTATCAGGATGCTTAATGATACTTTGGGAAACAAGGGATGGAAAAATGAGTTTGTGCCCGGCAGGAATTTTAGTAGTGCTGCTGACGCTGAGTTGAAGTGTTACCTTGTCCGAAAAGATACCATCCAGGCAGCTATCCGTATCGGTAAACAACTATTCAACCGCACACATCCTGATTTTTTAGGAATGCAGGTGCTTAACACCGTTTTGGGTGGTTATTTTGGTTCGCGCCTGATGACAAACCTTCGCGAGGATAAAGGATATACCTATGGTGTTGGTTCTGCGCTGATATCACTTCAGCATGCAGGTAGCTTTTTCATTACCAGCGAAGTAGATGCGGATGTAGCACATCAGGCTGCCACTGAAGTCTATGGAGAAATCGATCGCTTACGCAACGATTTGGTGTCTGACAGCGAACTGCAACTTGTGAAAAATTATATGTTGGGGAAATTTCTGCGTAGCATTGACGGACCTTTTGCAATGGCAGATATGTTCATGAGCGTTTTGGAGTCAGGACTCAATATGTCGTACTTTAACCGCTATACCGAAGTTATCCGCTCTATAACAGCTTCTGAACTCCGTGAACTTGCCTGCAAGCACCTGGATCCGGCAACTTTCCACGAGATAATCGTCGGGAAATAAACCTTTTATCGTATTTTTGTGTTAACCTTTGCAATGAATTATGAAATTGTGAAAACTGATAAAAGTAAGATACGATCAATATCCCGATTGCTAACCATTGCAGTCATGCTATTCGCATTTTCCTTTAAATCAAATGCGCAGGATTCACAGTCACCTCAGGCTTATTCAACTATTGCAGAATATAGAAATACACTAGCTGCGGCATTCGCTATCACACTAACACTTACAAAAATATCTGATGGTATCGCACGACTCGACTGGACTTCTCAACCAGGCATTTATGAATTGATTCGCACAGATCCTTTTGGAAACTCCGATACAATTTATCCAGGGCCGGTTTTAACCTATTTAGATACCATCACTTCCCCATACTGTGAAAGTACAAACTTAAACTATATAGTTGAAATTAAGGATATTAGCGGATCTGCTTCCAATAGTGTATCTGGCTTCTTTTTTGATGATAACCTGCCATTAGATCCTGTTTTAGACAGTATTTCCATTGATGTGCTGGGTCATCCTGTCATAAGCTGGATTGCGAGCAAGTCGAACGATGTGTCTGAATATGAAATACAGCAATTATTGCCCAGTGGCGTATGGCAAATAATAGGTTTTGCAAATCAACCCTTGACAAATTTTACCGCAG
>DASVHX010000250.1:0-14314 GCA_036382355.1 Bacteroidales bacterium | reverse complement strand
TAAATGCATGATTATAATTTTGCACCCGCATATCAGGGTCAATAATAAATATAGCAGATGAGATGTTATCGAGAAGAATATTCAGGAAGTCGCTCGATTCTCTGAGTTCGTTGATATTTCCATCCATAGTCATTTACTAGTGAAAGGTGCAGATAATTAATAATCGCCTGATTAAAGAATAAAATTCCTTTGCCAGACTTGAAACTTATCGAAAGCTGACCAAAATCAAGAATTCCTGCCAAATGTAACAACTTAACAAATAATAACGCTATTCGTTGAAATTAAAATGCTATTTAGAATACACGTCGAATTATTTGAAATTGGTGAGATAGCATAAATATTCACTGGACTAAAAACATTTTCTGTTAATATATAATATTGACCAATATGTTTTGTTCCATCTGCTGAACTTGAACCAGCATCTTCAGAAAGATATTCTGTTAGATTAAAATTTTAATAAGTTACTTGCTAAACCACAATCATAGAAAAGCTTACCATGATGAATAAACTTACAATTTCACATCCAAATATGTCGAATGTATTAATTAAAAAAGCCTGTAATTCAAATGATTACAGGCTTTTTTAATTGTATTCGTGACCCCGGAAGGATTCAAACCTTCAACCTTCTGATCCGTAGTCAGATACTCTATTCAGTTGAGCTACGGGGCCAATCAGGGCGCAAAAATACAACAATTTTGTAGCTCAGCAATTTTTTCTTTCCAATTCGCTTAGCTTTGTTGCATATTAATACTTTTCAGCCAAAAAATAAAATACATGATAAACGACAATTTGATTAAAGAACTTCCCTTCGCCATAACCGTATGTGACAAAGATGGGAAGATAATTGTCATGAACGATAAATCAATAAAGACTTTTGAAAAATATGGCGGACAGAAACTTATTGGCCAAAGTCTTTTTGGTTGCCATCCCGGTGAATCCGGCGTAAAATTGGCTTCCCTGCTTAGTTCCGGTGAGGTCAATTGCTATACGATAGAGAAAGCCGGGATCCATAAAATGATCTACCAATCGCCCTGGTTCGAAAATGGCAGTTATATGGGATTTGTGGAACTCTCGTTACAAATACCGTCAGAGGTTCCTCATTTTGTTCGTTCCTGACCTGTTATTCGTTATTAGTATAACCTGCTCTTTCTGATTTTTTTGACGCCACGTGGGCTTTATCCTTTAGCCGTCGCTCTTTAGAGGCACGTGTTGGTTTTGAAGCTTTCCTTTTAATGGGCACATCAAATGCCTTTAAAATGAGCAATCTGAACCGTATTATCACAGCTTTTTTATTGGCGAGTTGAGTGCGCTCTTTCTGAGAAGATATCTGTAAAACTCCATGCATTGTAACTCTTCCGTCAAGCCTGACTGTAAGCCATTCTTTATGATCTGCTGTGAGTTGTTCCGAATGCTGGATATCGAATCTCAGCGATACTTTGGTGGCGACTTTATTAACATTTTGTCCGCCTTTACCGCTGCTGCACGAAGCAATAAAAACACATTCATGAAGCAGGATATCAGGATCGGGTAAAGGATAAATTTCCATGAAATAGGATATTAAAAAGGCTTTGATGGCGAATTTAGGCTATTCTTCCTTACTTAAAGAAGAAATTTCCTGGACCTACTCCTACGCCAAATACTCCAAACGGATTCATCATGGCTCCATTTTCAGGATTATATCGATAAGTCTGCCCCTCTTGTTGAAAGTCGAGAGCATCTGTAGCAAAAATTACATTATCAACAGAATCGAAACCTATGTTATAGAAATTACCAGTTTCTACCAACGCGCTATAATCAGATATATGTGAAGCAATGTTCATTTGATAAATTCCTCCGGAATAAAGAAAATACAAAATCGTCTTATCCTTATTTGCCGTCAGATGTTCGGGATGTAAGTCAGTACCAGGAAAAGCAATGTCTTTGTCAACGGAATAGGTTGAAGGATTGATGCGCATCAGGTGACCTTCGGAATCGCCGGCCTCTGACCAGCCATTAAATCCTTTTCCCGAACACATCACCCATACATTTCCATCTCCGTCAGTCACAATGCCTGTTGGCCGCTTTCCAACCTGTATAGTATGTGTCGCCATATTGGTGATTGAATTTATTACAGTTGCTGTACTGTCGATACCCCAGCCACCGCCGTTGATCACATATACATCCTTGCCTGCCTTTACCATTAGTTCGGGACCTGTTCCCGTTGGTATTGTCTTTATTACCGCGCGTGTTGCTATATTCACAACTGCGATATTGTTTGCCCAATCGCTAACATAAGCTTTACTGCCACTGATACCGAGAAAATATCGTGGAGAAGTCAGTCCACTAATGGTTCCTTTGGATTTGAAAGTGCTTGCATCTACAACTTCAACTTTTGCACTATTATTCACAACGATATAAGCCAGCGAATCGAAGATTTCCACCGACTGCACTACATCTCCAAGAGGCACCCCATTCACCAGCTTAAAGATATCCTTCAGAACCTGTCCGGTAGTCCTATTGTAAAAACTCACCGTACCAGTACCTGAACCAAATTGACCTTCACACGTGATAAATACGCCATGATCGAATGTAAGTTCAACTAACTGTGGATCTTTTTTACAACTTTGAGATAAAAGCAGGCTTACGCCAGCAAACAATAAAAGGAAACGGTTTTTCATTTTTATCATTGTTTAGTTTAAAATTAGTTAGATAGATAGGTTAATTGTAATCAGAAAATTCCGTCCGGGAACTGCAAAATTCTGAATGGGCTGATAGCTGGTATTAAACAGGTTTCTGATAACACCCTGGATGCGAAATCTGGATTTATTAACCATAATTAAGCTTCCAACTGTAAAATTACTCAGAAGGTAGCCATCCAGAAAGTCAGAATTATCATTGAGCGTATATCTTTTCCCCGTGAGCGATTGTTCCCATTCCATAAAAAATGGACCACGGTTCAGGCGCAAACCTGCTACAGCATTGTGAAGCGGAATGTAAGTCAACTGTTTTCCTTGTATAGAAGACACACTTGTATCGTTTTTAGCGAAAGTTGATGGTGTATAACTATATGCTGCACGAAATGCTCCGGTAATGCTCCCAATGGCCAATGTTGCATGGCCATTTAGTTCTACTCCACGGCTAAATATTTTCTGGATATTTTCGGGCGACCAGATAATGCTGCCTGCAATTGGTGTCCAGAGAATAAGATCATTAATAACGGAATAATAGGCAGTAACGCCAATATCAGCCTGCCATATCTTGTCTGGACTATTAGCCCAGATTATTCCGGCCTCTCCATTCCAACTGGTTTCGGGTTTAAGGTCCGGGTTTCCTCCGGGCTGCCAATAGCGATCATTAAGGGTCGGTGCCCTGAAGTTGAGCGACATGTTCAGTTTCGCTTTAAAGTGACTGATTAATTTTCCTTCCGCTCCCAATGAAGGTAAAAATGGAACATGGTAACTTTCAATCCATTCCTTACGAATATTCGCCGTTAATATCCAATCTTTAATGGGCAGAAGCTGCTGAAGAGAGGCCAGAACAGAGCCTTTCATTTGCCTGCGATTTCCCTGGTAAGCCTCAATTGTGGCCATATCTACCGAAGAATTTGCAGCTACACCAAGTCGTGTTTTAGTGCTTAAATACCAATTATATTCAGTTTCGAGGAGGATGGTGCGTGTGAGATAATGCGCATCGATGGAAGCCTGGGGATTGGTATAATGCATTTTATCTACCAACCAGGCTGACCGCAGGATGATAATCTTATTGTTGTGCGTTACCCCCCATTTTATATATGTCCGATACGAATCGTCTTGCTGATGCTGTTGACTTTCCGGTACATTCAAAGCTGCCGGAAGATCGCGATCGCTATGTTGTAGCCAAAATCCTGCACTCAATAATGAATTTGCTCCTGTCCGAAGGTCGAATTGTTGTAATAAAGAATTATTGCTGAATGAAGCGTTTTTCTGCCTTACCCGCTGATGCCGGCTATCGGTATATAGAAAATCATTTTCATTACTTTTTAGCGCAAATCCTCCTGCATAAGAAATTGTTTTTCCTCCATAACTCACTTTTGCATTTCCGAGATATTCATCGAAACTACCCATTCCTGCTGTTACCTTTATCCCTAAAGGGCTCGAAAGATGAGCATGGTTCTCCAGATGAAGTCCTCCACCAATATTTCCACTGCCGAAAAGTGCACTCGATCCACCATATTGCAAAGCAACCGACTCGAAAAAAAACATTGGGACCAACGATAAATCAGTCATGCCAAGGTTTGGTTGATTGATATTTACACCATTCCAATAAACTCCGGTATGCATAGCCAAAGTGCCCCGAATAGAAAGTGTGGCCAGCCCTCCTTGTCCATATGATTTAATGTAAACAGGCGTTTGGGTCGAAAGTAACGTCGCCGCATCATCCGAATTATATCTTTCGAGGGTTATGCTGTCGATGGTAATAATATTTAAGCCATTATTATAAGTATGCAACCGGTCGGCCGAGATGGTTACACTTTTTAACTGATGAACGGAATCATTAGATTGTGCATTAGCTTTATCGCAAGTTAAAACAAACACTTCTACAATTGCCGTAAATAGCGCAATTAGGCGGATTCTTGTTGAGATAAAGCTAATCAGTCGATTCACAATCAGTTATTTACTGAAGTTAGTAATCAAAAGATCCAATACTTGCGGAAAGAAAAATGAGGAATAAAACAAATCAGGTTTTATTCGTCGCCTTTTACCCGAAAGCGTTGAATAGTCAAGCAAAGGCAGGTCTTCTGACTTGTTCCCTTTTTCGAAGGCCTTCCCATCCAACTCAGGCGGACAGTGGCGAAGATGATCGGAAAAGTATAAGAACTTACAGCAGCGGGACTGTCCAGGATTTTCACCTGATTCCCTATTAAGGCTTAGCCAGCAGAACCGGTAAGCGCACCATTGCCTTGCAAAGGTAAAAGAATTTTGTATATTCCGTATTTCAGCCTTCACAATTTCGGAATTATAGTATTTTTGTGAATATACATTGGAACCGGAAAAGATGAACTTATCGAAACGAATGATAAGAAGTATGCAAAACAAGCCTTATGGCCTCATTTTAGCTTTCTCAGCACTGATAATAACTTTCCTGATGACCTCCTGTTATGTGGGCAGGTATTTCATTTACAACTTTGCTGATGTAAACGACTACCGTAAATTTCCTTCTCTACCGGTGAATACCAAATCGCCTGCTTTTACTTTTTTTCAGCCTTCCCAAAATATAGCGCCTTCGCTTCCTGCTGGGTTTACAGAAGATTCAAAAATAAAGGATTTCCCGGCTTTTCTAAAAAAACATAAGACTACCTCATTTCTGATAATCCGTAACGACTCTTTGCTTTATGAGTTTTATGGGGATAAGCGAAACAAGGAATCAATCAACCCATCTTTTTCCGTTGCGAAGACTTTTGTGTCCGCACTTATTGGCATTGCCATCAGTGAGGGCCTTATCAAAAGCACCCGGGAACTCATAACGAATTATTTAAAGGAATTAACCACACCTGGATTCGAAAAAGTAAGAATTGAAGATTTGCTGAATATGCGATCCGGTATCAGTTTCAACGAAACCTATACGAGTCCTTTTGGGCAAATGCCAAGGTATTATTATGGACTAAACCTACAGAGGTATATCAGGAAACTTAAAATTAAAGCACCACCTGACCAGCATTTTGAATATATTTCAGTGAATACATTGCTACTAAGCATGATTATCGAAAAAGCTACAGGTAAAAAGCTTTCCGAATACCTGACCGAAAAAATATGGCAACCACTCGGTATGGAATATCCTGCTACAATGAGTATCGATAGCAAAAGGCATCAAACCATTAAAGCATTCTGCTGTCTAAATGCACGTGCAAGAGATTTTGCAAAATTTGGTCGTTTGTATTTGAATAAAGGGAAATGGCAGGAGAAGCAAATTGTACCTGAAAAGTGGGTAGAGCGTTCCGCTTCTGTAATTAACGATTCGCACGATGCCAGAGGATTTCCGTACACTTACCAATGGCGCGTTACAAAGGAAGGAAACTTCTTTGCCTATGGCGCGCTTGGTCAGTATATTTACGTTTGCCCTGCCAAAAATATGATCTTTGTGAGAACCGGGAAAACAAATAAAAAAGCAGACTGGCCGGCTCTTTTCGTAGAACTTTCCAGGCAGCGTTGAGAAAAGGCACCACGAATTTTATATTATCAGAATTTTTCGTGTCCCGGATAAAAGAGTCGTTCTTTTGCTACACCTTCTGGATAAGTAAAATAATGAAATACGCCTTCGGCACATTGGGTTCCTTCACCATCCATAAGTTCTACATCGATTATAGCTATGTTACGACGCATTTCGCGAAGCCTGGCAGTAAGTTTTACCGGACCTTTGTTCATCAGCATAGGCTTGGAAAGTTTAATCTCCATTCGTGAAGTTACACCCGTGGTTCCAAGTTTGGCAAATACTACCCAACTCGCAATCTCATCCATGAGTGTAGCTTGAATGCCACCATGTAACACATTGTTCCATCCCTGGAAATTATTTTCAGGCTTCCATATCGAAATCACATGGTCTCCTTCATCAGTAAATTGCATGCGCAATCCCTGGGGGTTGTCGGGCGAACAACCAAAACAGTTGTAGCCCTCGAGCGAAGTAAAAGGGTTGGAGAGGTGTTTCACGATGTTATAGATTTCGTGTAGATTATTTTTCCACGCCTTTTAAAAATTTGCTGGTTTTGATAATGGTGCCGTTTTCGTCGAACTCGTTCCATTTGCCATCTTTTTCGCCATTAACGTATATGCCTTGGTACTTGGGTTTCCCGCTTTCAAAATACTCTTTATATTCGCCCTGAGGAACATTTTTAATATAGTTCTGTTCAGACATCAATACCGATTTGGGATAGTATTGGCGCTGCATTCCTTCCAGATTACCATTCATGTAATTATACTCGGCCACCTTATCTCCTGTAATTGTATACCAGTTGGATGGTCCATCTTTAATATCATTTCTAAAGGTTGCTTCTTCCTGCATTTTACCAGCCGAGTTCTCATAGTAAATGATCTTTTTTCCATCTACTTTTCCATGTTTGTAAGGAATAACTGAAGCCAGGTTTGTGCCGTAATAGTATCGCTTTGCGATGCCTTCAGGAATATCATTTACATAAAACGCTTCGCTGGAAAGGTAACCGCGTTGGTCAATTTCGATAACAGCGCCATTTTTCATTCCTTTGTGGTAGTTTTCCACTTTCGTGATAATTCCGTTTTGCCCGTATGTGAGCCATTGGCCTTCTTTTAAATTATTCCTGTACCATCCTTTAGTTGTTGTATTATCTGTTTTTTCCTCCCAAAATCTTTGCTTCATTCCCTTAGCATCTGTTGTATTGAAGGTATCGGGTTTCGCAATAGCTGTATCAGAAATTGGAGAAATGACAGCTTTTGAAGTTTGAGCCAATAAAGTGGCCAGCGGGAAGAGCATTACAATGCAAATAGTGATGAACTTTTTCATATAATGTTTGGTTTAAAGGTTCCTTACAATTTCTCCATTCAAATCGAAATCATCGGCAGCAGTGATTAATATTGAATAAAATGTACCAATCTGAAGGACTTCGACATCCTGAATCAATACTTCATTGTCAACTTCGGGAGAATCAAATTCAGTCCGGCCAATATAATAATTTCCTTCCTTACGATCGATAAGTACCTTAAAAGTACTACCTATTTTTGCTGTATTTAATTTTGCAGATATCTGCTGCTGAACAGCCATCAGTTCTGCGGCCCGGGCTTGTTTTACTTCCTCAGGAACATCATCAATGAGACCGAATGCATAGGTATCTTCTTCGTGCGAATAAGTAAAAACACCCATACGATCAAATTGCGCCTCTTCAACAAATTGCTTCAATTCATTGAAGTTAGCTTCAGTTTCGCCAGGATAACCTACGATAAAAGCTGTGCGGATGGCTGCTTGTGGTAATTTTTCGCGTATTCCGGCAATTAAAGCGCGGGTTTCAGCTCCGCTGATGCCTCTATGCATAGATTTTAAAATAGAGTCGCTGATATGTTGCAGTGGAATATCGATATAATTGCAGATGTTGTCGCGTTCGCGCATCAGGTCAATCAAATCGTCGGGGAAACCGGAAGGGAAAGTATAATGCAGGCGTATCCAATCGAACCGGTTGAGATCAGATAGCTTTCGGACCAAATCGGTAAGAGCAGTTTTTCCATAAATATCAACTCCATAAAAAGTGAGGTCCTGCGAGATCAGCAATAACTCTTTAACACCCCGATCGGCAAGCATTTCTGCTTCTTTCACAATCTGCTCTACCGGCTTCGAAACATGTTTACCACGGATTCCGGGAATAGCGCAAAAGGAACAACGGCGGTCGCAGCCTTCGGCAATTTTAAGGTAAGCATAATGTGAAGGAGTGGTAAGATAACGCTCACCAACAAGCGATTCGCGGTATTCCGCACCCAGCGCCTGGATTACGCCGGCCAGATCGTTCACACCGAAGTATTCGTCCACTTCGGGAATTTCGCTGATAAGCGAAGGTTTATAACGCTCCGAAAGGCAGCCCATCACGAATAAGCGCTTTAGCTTGCCTTCCTGCTTCAACCGAATATAATGCAGGATAGTATCAATTGATTCTTCTTTGGCATCGCCAATAAATCCGCATGTATTGATAACAACAGTATCAGCTTTGCCTGCTGATTCGTCAGTCATCACCTGCATATTATTGCTGCGCAGATGTCCCATCAGTACTTCCGAGTCAACTGTATTTTTTGAGCAGCCAAGTGTTACGACCCTTATATGATGAGGTTTGGTATTTTTCACTGATTAATTAAATAGTGAATCAACAAATTCGCTTTTGTCGAACAACTGAAGGTCCTCAATTTTTTCGCCAATGCCGATATATTTTACTGGAATACGGAACTGATCTGAAATACCAATTACCACACCACCTTTGGCAGTGCCGTCGAGTTTAGTTAGCGCCAGCGCATTTACTTCGGTTACAGCCGTAAATTGCCTGGCCTGTTCTATGGCATTCTGGCCTGTGGATGCATCCAAAACCAGCAGAACTTCGTGAGGAGCATCTGCAATAACTTTCTGCATCACGTTGCGGATCTTCGATAACTCGTTCATGAGGCCAATTTTGTTGTGCAGGCGGCCAGCTGTATCAATAATAACCACATCGATACCTCTGCTTTGAGCAGAGCGGATAGCATCAAAAGCAACCGAGGCAGGATCGGAACCCATCACCTGTTTAACAATGGGAACGTCGGCCCTTTCGGCCCAAATACTTAGTTGTTCGATGGCAGCGGCTCTGAAAGTGTCTGCGGCTCCCAGGAGAACAGTTTTACCGGCAGCCTTGTATTGGTGGGCCAGTTTACCGATTGTTGTGGTTTTCCCCACACCATTCACGCCTACAACCATTATAACGTAAGGTTCGCTGCGTTTAGGGAAATCAAAGCCGGTAAGCGCGCTATTATCGTTTTCTTCGAGCAGGGAAGCAATTTCTTCTTTGAGCAGACGGTTTAGTTCACTGGTTCCGACGTATTTCTCTCGTGCAACCCGTTTCTGAATGCGGTCGATGATCTTTAGCGTTGTATCTACGCCAACATCTGAAGTCACCAGTATTTCCTCCAGATTATCAAGAACCTCGTCATCCACGGTCGATTTACCGATAATGGCTTTCGAGAGCTTGGTAAAAACTGTTTCCTTGGTTTTTTCCAGCCCTTTATCGAGGTTCTCTTTATTATCCTTGGTAAAAAATGAAAACAAACCCATGCTTGATATTTTTCGCTAAATTAGTGATTATCAAATAGCAAAAAAGCTTTCTCTTACTCAGAAAAAGCTCTTTCCTAACTTAAAAACCGTAAACTATTTTTTTGCAAGGAAATCTTTCACCATTTCATTGGCTACGATGGTTTCCTTAAATGTGTATGCGCCGGTTTTGGGCGATCTCACCATGCGGATAACTTTTGCGAAATCCTTTCCGGTGGTTCTGAGGGTTGCAACTACTTTCTTTGCCATGGTGGATTGTTATTTAATTTCTTTATGAACAGTGATTTTTTTGAGATAAGGATTGTACTTCTTTAACTCGAGACGCTCTGGCGTATTCTTCTTGTTCTTCATAGAGATGTAACGGGATATGCCGGGTACACCGCTGGTTTTCTGCTCCGTGCATTCAAGAATTACTTGCACACGTGCTTCTTTGCTTTTCTTTGCCATTGTAATATGGGATTTATTTTCAGGGATGCAAAATTATAGATTATTTTCTAATTATCAAATTCCTTCTCAATTTTATTTATTGAACCTTCAAAAGAATCTTCCGGATGACTGTACCACAGCCGAATTAATATCCCATTGAATATTTCAGCATAAAGGAGTATGTGTGGGAAAAAAGTAACTTTGTTCAGATAATCCGTCTGTCAGCAATATGTAATTGCAGATTTGAAGATTCCTTTTAATTTTATGATTTGTTTTCTGATGGTATAAAATTACGAAATTATTGAAATTTGCTTTTATTCGTCGTCGTTTATCTACCAGAAACCAGCAATGATAATTCAAAATGTAAAATGCAAATTGCAAATTGTAAAGATGCAGACGATACTTCAAAATAAAACATGAGTCCCTTCGAAAAGTAAAATCCACCGAGAAGCGGCGTGCCAAATTTTGCATTTTGCTTTTTGATATTTACATTTTGATATTAAAATATATTAGTCAATGAAACATCAAGTTAATTGATAAAAAATTAAAGCCTTTTAACTTCGCACTATCTCCACTAAATGATCTGGCAATCCTATATATCAGGTTTCGTGGCCTACTTAAAACTGGAAAAATCTCTTTCGGTGCATTCAATAGATGCCTACCGCCGAGACACTTTCAAATTAACTGAGTTTATTGAAGAACATCATCCTGGCCTGCAGCCCGGTGATGTCACGCACTTGCAGATGCAGGAATTCCTGCAATGGATTTTTGATCAGGGTATGTCGGCGAGAAGCCAGATGCGCATTGTATCAGGTATTAAGGCTTTTTATCAATATCTCCTTCTCGAAAACATCGTTCAGGACGCCCCTACCGAGTTGCTGGCTTCTCCACGGATAGGGCGTAAATTGCCGGATGTGCTGCGTACGGACGAAATTGATAATCTGATTGCCGCCATCGACCTCAGCAAGCCTGAAGGTGAGCGAAACCGCACGATAATCGAAGTGATGTATGCATGTGGACTGCGCGTATCCGAACTTGTTAATTTGCATATCAGCGATTTATTCTTCAATGAAGGTTTCGTCCGCGTAACCGGTAAAGGCGATAAGCAGCGACTGGTTCCGATCGGTGAATTGGCAATAAGGCTCGTGGAAGACTATATCAAACTAATCCGCATCCATTTGGAAATAAAGAAAGGGCAGGAAGATTATGTATTCCTGAACCGTCGTGGTTCCAGGCTTACACGCGTAATGATATTCATAATTATCAAGGACACAGCAGAGCTGGCAGGAATTCACAAACGGATAAGCCCGCATACTTTCCGCCATTCCTTCGCAACGCACCTTGTAGAAGGTGGTGCCGATTTGCGGGCGGTTCAGGAAATGCTTGGGCATGCCTCTATCACCACAACCGAGATATATACCCATCTGGATAAGGAGTTTCTGCGAACGGAAGTGATAAGCCACCATCCGCTTTATCGCAGAAAAGAATAAAATTTATATCATTTCGCCATCAGGATTCACAATAATACCCCAACTTACAATAGAAACCTGGTTGTTAAGGAAATAGAAATCAATCTGGCCATCGTCGAAAGATATGCGTTTTTCGCCCCAGGTCTCCACTTCGGTTTCAATTTCCTTGAATCCGTTTTCGTGCATCATATCAATAACTTCTTTTTCGGAGAGATCAAATACTTTCTTGCCGAACAGCGTTGTCTTGATATTATCGGTTTCGATACTGGCGAGCGATTGTTTGTCAACACCTTCGAAGAACAGGCTGACTGCCTGATCCCAATAGTTCCAAAGAACAGTATGCGTTTCTTCTTCAAATTCGTTTTCCAGGTCTTCTGCCTCGTCCGGGTCGCCTAATAAAGCGGTAACTTGTTCCGGAGAATCCCCGAACTTTAGTTTGCCGAATCCAACTTTGAGTTTGATATCAAGCGGAAAAACTTCTTTTTTCATCTATCTAAAAGGTTATAATATATTTACTTAAAGGGTGAATTAGGTTCTTTGGCCATATGATTGTAAGTCAACTTGTCCAATAATGCAGGAAAAAATTTACCAAGGAAAACGGTGAATTTCCCTTCTACAAAAGTCAGTATCAGCGTTCGTTTACGTTTATCGACAGCCTCGCGGATACACGAAGCAACTTTGCCGGCGGGCATCATGTTGGCTTCATCGCGCGGGGTTTCGCCCTGTGCGCTTCCATCTGCTGTGAGCGCCACATTGCGGATATTAGATGCAGTGAATCCCGGTGCAGCCACAAGTATATGAAGGCCGGTTTTCAGATTTTCAGTCCTCAGCGTATCGAGAAAACCTCTGATGGCATATTTTGAAGCTGAATAACCCGAACGACCTGGTAATCCAATATATCCTGCAATAGAAATTACGCCGACCACGGATCCTTTCGAAGCTAAAAGGAAAGGCAGTGCATATTTTGTGCAATAAACAGTTCCCCAGAAATTAACTTCCATCAGTTGCCGCATCACATCCAGATTCATTTCACTAAAAAGCGCTCTCATGGAAATACCTGCATTATTAATAAGTATATCAATACCACCGAATCTGCTTACCGCTTTCTCTATAAGTCGTTTACAATCTTCTTCACGGCTGACGTCGGTTTCTACTTCCAACACTTCAACACCACTTTTACGCAATTTATTGCCAAGTTCTGTGAGTTTAGAAATGTTACGTGCAGCCAATATAAGCCTGGCACCTTTGGAAGCATACTCAAATGCAAGCGCCTCCCCTATTCCTGACGAAGCCCCGGTTATTACAACTACCTTTTTTTGATTCAAACTATCCCGTATTACTTTGCAAGTATAACCATAATTTTATACATATAGAAGCCGCCTGATCAAAAAATCGGGGTTTGTACTACCTTTGCCCTTAGTTATTCACTTACAGCAACAATATGCTTACAGAAAGGGAGTTGTTTTTCAGGCACCTTGCACCGACCAGCGATGCACCTCTTGCCCTGGAAATAGAGCGCGCAGAAGGTATTTATCTTTTTGGCCCTAAAGGGAAGTCCTATGTTGATTTAATTTCGGGCATCTCCGTCAGCTCAGTGGGGCATTTGCATCCGCATGTAGTTAAAGCTGTTACCGGCCAACTTGGTAAGTATATGCACCTTATGGTTTTCGGGGAATACATACAATCGCCACAAGTGCGTTTAGCTGAAAAACTTGCTTCGGTCTTACCTCCTAATCTACAATCCTGCTATTTCGTAAATTCCGGAAGTGAAGCCATAGAAGGCGCACTTAAACTTGCCAAACGATTTACAGGTCGAAGCAAAATCTGTTCATTCCTTAATGCTTACCACGGCAGCAGCCACGGCGCATTGAGTGTGATGGGCAATGAATCGTTTAAACGTGCTTACCGCCCGTTGTTGCCGGATGTTCATCAGTTGGAATTTAACAATCTAAAGGATTTAGCAGGCATTGATAATCACACGGCTTG
Source organism: Bacteroidales bacterium (assembly GCA_036382355.1). Lineage (GTDB taxonomy): Bacteria > Bacteroidota > Bacteroidia > Bacteroidales > DASVHX01 > DASVHX01. The sequence goes on along the minus strand of DASVHX010000250.1, from coordinate 671 downwards.
TGTATTGATTGAACCTGTTCAGGGCGAAGCAGGCGTTATTACTGCAACCCAGGAATTTCTTGATGCCCTGCGCAAACGATGCAACGATACCGGTGCTTTACTTATTTTTGATGAAATACAAACCGGGTTTGGACGCACAGGTAAACTCTTTGCATTTGAGCACTACGATGTAATCCCCGATATAATTACGTTTGCCAAAGCAATGGGTGGTGGTATGCCTATCGGCGCATTTATCTCCACACCAGCTATTATGAACTCACTCTCACATTCTCCAGCGCTGGGCCACATTACCTCCTTTGGCGGGCATCCTGTAAGTTGTGCTGCTGCACTTGCAACCATCGAAGTACTTTTAGATGAAAACCTTGTCGCGCAAGTTAAAGAAAAGGAATTGCTCTTTATTGAATTGCTGTCAGATCATCTACTGGTTAAAGAGATTCGGTCGTGTGGATTGCTGATGGCACTTGAATTGCCGGATTTTAATACGAATAAACGTGTAATTGACAAAACCATCGAAAAAGGTGTAATTACAGATTGGTTTCTCTTTAATTCCAAGTCTATGCGCATTGCCCCACCACTCATTATCACGAAAGAGCAAATTACAACGGCATGTAAAACAATTCGCGAAGCAATGGATGAAGTGCTTGCAGGCTATTAGGCAGTGAAAGTTTATA
>DASVHX010000249.1:0-5702 GCA_036382355.1 Bacteroidales bacterium | reverse complement strand
ATCAAATGTAGATATATTTCTAAAAACTCAACACAATTATAAATTGATCTGCGGTTAAGTTATCCTGATTTTCAATATTTCATAAGCTTTGCAATGCGGGGTTTGTTTGTCGCCGGTGGTTTTTGGCTAACTTTGCCAATAATCAAAATAAACTATTATTATGCTTATCATCAAACGCCATAATACAAATCCTTATTTCAATTTAGCAACCGAAGAATATGTGCTGAAAAATTTCACCGACGACAGTTTTATGCTCTGGCGCAACGAGCCTTCTATAATCGTAGGGAAACATCAGAACACACTGGCCGAAATTAACCTGGATTATGTGAATGCAAATCAGATTAAAGTTGTCAGAAGGCTTTCCGGTGGTGGTGCAGTTTTTCACGATCTGGGAAACATTAATTTCACCTTTATCAGCAAAGGCGATCATCATACGCTTGTCGACTTCCGCAAATTCACGGAACCTATCCTCGAAGTGATGCGGAAACTTGGTATTAAGGCTCGGTTCGAAGGCCGCAACGATCTTACCATCGGTGGGCGCAAGTTCTCGGGTAATGCTGAACATGTGTTCAAAGATCGCGTGCTGCACCATGGAACGCTATTGTTTTCGGCCACGATGACTGATTTGTCGAGCGCGCTAAATGTTGATCCTTCCAAATTCAGCGACAAAGCAGTAAAATCCGTGCGGAGCCGAGTTACCAATATCAGTGAGCATCTGAAGAAGCCAATGAGAATTGAAGATTTTATGGAACTGATTCGCAGTCATGTAAAGGAGAAATATCCTGATGCCCTTACGATTGAGCTTTCCGACACTGATCATCAACACATTGAACAACTGGTAAAAGAAAAATATAATACATGGGATTGGAATTTTGGGTATTCGCCAAAATACAATTTCAAAAAGCAGCTAAAAACAAACGGAGGGCATATAGAAATGAATCTTCATGTGGAAAATGGCTTAATTACAGACGCAAAGATTTTTGGCGATTACTTCAATAAGCTGGATACAAGCGAAATAGAAACTGCTCTCAAAGGACTTCCGCATACTGAAACTGCCATCCGCCTTAAACTATCCACAATCGAAATTGGTGATTACTTTACCCATGTGACCCTGGATGAATTAATCTCCGCATTTTTCTGATTCCGGTTTTGCGCCTGATAAAATTCAGGAAAGCTTGAACATATTGAATTTCGCCTTGTTTGTTAATGTAATTTTTAACCAGATATACTATGCAAGCACAACAAGTTTTCAACCGGTTATGGGCCGGATACACCGAACAAAACCCTGAAGCCCTCAGCATTTTTAATCTTTTTGTGAAAGAAGGCGAAACTATGGTAAACGACCATGTTGCCTTTCGCACGTTCAACGATCCGCGCATCAATATCGATGTTCTCGCAAAACCCTTTTTAGCTACGGGCTACAAGTTTAAGGACTTCTATAAGTTTGAGGACAAACACTTGTTTGCCAGGCTTTATGAGCATCCTGACCTGCCTGATGCCCCGCGCGTATTCATCAGTGAGCTTATCGCGGAAGATTTTAGTTATGACATGCAATCGTCCATCAATTGCGTGGTCGATAAAATTTCGACAGAATTACTGGATTCAGACGAGCTTCTTTTTTCGGGAAATACCTGGGGAACGCCTTCCTTCGAACGTTATCAAAAACTGCGTGCGGAATCGGAATACGCAGCATGGGTATATGTATATGGATTCCGGGCGAATCATTTTACGGTAAGTATCAACAGCCTTAAAAAGTATGAAACTATTGAAAAAGTCAATCAATTGCTAAAAGATAATGGTTTCCTTTTGAACGATGCCGGTGGCGAGATTAAAGGAACTCCAGCCGAACTGCTGGAACAATCGAGCACACGTGCCGGCATTCTCCCGGTAACTTTCCGGGAAGGTATTTTTGAAATCCCATCCTGCTATTACGAATTCGCACGCCGCTATCCCGATAACAGCGGGAAACTTTATTCCGGTTTTATAGCCAAATCGGCGGATAAGATCTTTGAAAGTACTGATTTTTATAAAAAGTAGATGATTGGGCTTGAATATTTCATATCACTTTTTTATAAAATTATGTTTCTTTTAGAGTTCAAACTTTTCAAATCTTTCAAACCCTTCAAACCTTTCAAACCTTTCAAAAATTAGATAGTGCGGTTTAAATCCGTGCTATTTTTTTTGCTTAAGACGAAATAACCTAATTTTGGATTTTTCAGTTTGATAAACTTGTATGATGACTATTTGTAACAACCGATATATCACCGTTCTTTTTGCCAGTCTTTGTGCTATCGCTATAACCGGACATAATTTAATGGCCCAGAACACCAATAAATTTAGTGTAAGGATCAATGCCGGGCCTGCTTTGCCGCTCGGCCAGTTAGCTTCGCAACATTACAACACCGGTGGTTATGCACTATCAGGCATTAGCGCTGTTGCGGAAGGAATCTGGTATTTCTGTCCTGAACTTGGAGTGGGAATTGCTGTTTCTACAACAAGTTTTCCTTTTGCCGATGGGGCTTACGCCCATGATATGGTAAACAGTGACCCGTTTATGGAAACGCTTTACCTCAAATCTGATGCTTACAAGGTGCGAACTTTAACTGCAGGTTTATATTACTGCAAAAAAATAGCGGGAAAATTCTCGGCCACCGGTAAACTGGCCGGAGGATTATTATGGGCCCAAACACCGGATCACCTCTTTTCTGCTTCATATTTTACCGTTCCTAACTTTGCTTTTAAAATAACACCATCACACAATACAACATCCACGTTTCAATCTGGTCTTGCCCTACAGTATAAACTTTTCGACCATGTAGAACTTTCTTTAATTGCAGATTATACTCTAGCTGTCCCTGCATTTGGTTTTCATACGTCAACAAGTTCCTATGTTAAGAAAATAACTTTTTCGTATCTTAACACCATGATTGGTATCGATTTCAGATTTTAGTCCCTAAAAATTCAAACCCGCACAACAAATGAAGAATCTTAAGAAATATTACAAGGTAAATGCTGCACCAGAATATGTATTTAAAGCGCTCACCAACCCGCTCACCATTGAGTTATGGACCGGATCTCCGGCTATCATGGATGATCTGCCTGGAACCGAGTTCTCGCTTTGGGATGGCGACATTTGTGGTAAAAATCTGGAAGTAGAACCCGGAAAATTGCTCAAACAGGAATGGTATTTTGGCGAGCAGGAAGAGGCATCCATTGTTACGATGAAATTACATCCCGATGGCAAAGGAACATCTGTAGAACTTTTGCATATCAATATTCCGGATGATGATTTTGAAAGCATCCTCGAAGGTTGGGACAAATACTACTTCGCCCCGCTTAAGGAATTGGTTGAGGATTAAATACACAAAAGCATTACCACATTTGAATTTACCATCTTACTATCTATATCGGATTTAATGATTCCCCAAAACAAATTCGACGAACTCCGGAATAGCCTTGACGGTGACTTGTTTACCGACCGGGCGACAAGGTTGCTCTATGCCACGGATGCTTCGGCTTACCGCGAATTACCACTTGCAGTTGCCAGACCCAGGAATAAGGAGGATATCGGCAAGCTCATTGCTTTTGCGCGGCGCATGAAAACATCGCTGATACCACGTACTGCCGGTACTTCGCTGGCAGGACAGGTTGTTGGTGGAGGGATAATTGTCGATATTTCAAAATATTTGAACAAAGTAATCGAAATCAATGCCAAGGAACATTGGGTACGTGTAGAACCCGGCGTTGTACTCGACGAATTAAATAAACTTACTGAACCGCTGGGCTTGTTTTTCGGACCGGAAACCTCCACATCCAACCGTTGTATGATCGGGGGAATGGTAGGGAATAATTCCTGCGGTTCGCATTCGCTGATATATGGCAGTACGCGCGATCATACTATTGAAGTCAAAGCATTTCTGAGCAATGGAATTGAAGCAGACTTCGGGCCACTTTCAACAATTGCTTTTGAGAATAAATGCCTGCTGAACGATCAGGAAGGAACTATTTACCGCAATATTTATCATTTGCTTTCTGACCCTTATAATCAGGAGCAAATCCGGGCCGAATATCCTGATCCTGACCTGGAACGCCGCAATACCGGCTATGCAATCGACCTGCTGCTCGACACCGAACCATTTAAGCCGGGAGCCCCATATTTCAATTTTTGTAATCTTATTGCCGGTTCAGAAGGCACGCTCGCCTTTATTACTGAGATTAAGTTAAACCTTGTTCCGCTTCCTCCGAAAGAGAAAGCATTGCTATGTGTGCATTGTCACCGGCTGGAAGATGCTTTTCAAGGTAATCTAATAGCTCTTGCCCATAAACCCGTAGCGATTGAATTGATGGATCATTTTATCCTGGAGCAGACTAAGACAAATATTGAACAGCGAAAAAATCGCTTTTTTGTTGAAGGAGAACCAGTTGCTATTCTGATCGTGGAAATGGCTGAAGACACAAAAGAAGCCATCAGGGAAAAAGCTGCAGCTATAGAACACGATTTGCGACAGGCCGGCTATGGTTATCATTTCCCATTGATAACGGGTACTGATATCGCAAAAGTATGGACTTTGCGCAAAGCTGGTCTTGGCTTGCTCTCCAATCTGCAGGGCGATGCGAAGCCTGTCGCCGTAATTGAAGATACGGCTGTGAAACCCGAATTGCTGCCCGCATATATGGCGGATTTCAGGTTGATGCTTGATAGCTATGGTTTGAATTGTGTTTATTATGCGCATATTGCCACCGGCGAACTTCACCTTCGGCCTGTCCTTAACCTGAAAGATCCGAAAGATTTAGAGCTTTTTCATACCGTAGCCCTTGAAACCGCCAAACTTGTAAAGAAATACCGTGGTTCGCTGAGCGGCGAACATGGAGATGGCAGGTTACGTGGTGAATTTATTCCGCTCATGGTTGGCGAACATAATTATGGATTGCTTAAAACCATCAAACAAGCATGGGATCCTGAAGGCATCTTTAATCCCGGTAAGATTACAGAAACTCCCCGAATGAATTCCAGCCTGCGTTATGAACCGGGTAAACCTTTGCGCCAAATCGACACAATGTTCGATTTCGGCGAAGCAGGCGGCATATTGCGTGCTGTGGAGCAATGCAACGGATCGGGCGACTGCCGCAAAACGGAAATAATAGGCGGTACCATGTGCCCGAGTTATATGGCAAGTCGTGATGAAAACACAACCACCCGTGCCCGCGCCAATACCTTACGCGAATTCCTCACCAATTCAGAACAGAAAAATCCTTTTAACCACTTCGAAGTATATGACTCGCTCGATCTTTGCCTGTCGTGCAAAGGCTGCAAATCGGAATGCCCTTCCAATGTGGACATGGCCAAGTATAAAGCGGAATTTCTGCATCACTGGTACAAATCCCACGGAATTCCTTTACGCACACGCCTCATCGCTAATATTTCGAAAATCAACAAACTGGGAATGCAGTTCCCTGCTATGTTCAATTTTTTCGTTACAAACCGCCTCACTTCCTCCCTGCTTAAGAAAACGTTTGGCTTCGCTCCATCCAGGAGTATTCCTGTGTTGTATAAATTTACCTTGCGAAGTTGGACTAAAGCCCAGGCTGATAGCGGAACTAAATTCCCCAATGGCAAGGTTTATCTCTTTGCTGATGAATTTACCGATTACAACGATGTGGAGATCGGTATAAAAGCCATTTCGCTGCTGAACAAATTAGGT
>DASVHX010000248.1:0-3892 GCA_036382355.1 Bacteroidales bacterium | reverse complement strand
TGACTGAAAATATGAAGCACAATCCATTAATGGTGAAAAGTCAGGTCATTAGAGCGCCTGGACTCAAAATTTGCATTTTGATATTTGCATTTTGACTTTACATCCTATTCCCCATGCTTTTCATTCATAACCCCAATTTGTTTCCTAATGGATTCCTTATGCACGAGTTGCAGCATTTTAATCAGGAAATCGCGGCTAAGGCCCATGCTTACACCAATATTCAGCCGGTCGGAAATGATATCGCTCCTGCGTTTTAGCTGAAAGATGGTAATATTGTTGTCGCGTTTGTAGTGTCCGATATCTTCCACAATATTCATACGTCTGCAAAGGATATCGATGAGTTCGGCATCAATTTTATCAATTTCGCGACGGAGTTCTTCCAGTTTATTCGCGAATTCGAGACTTCCCGAAACCGAACGTAACACCAGGCTGTTGAGCAAGCCCTGAAGTTGGGCCGGCGTAATTTGCTGGCTGGCGTCGGTAAGGGCATTTTCCGGGTAGATGTGTGATTCAATCATCAACCCGGCCATGGCCAGATCCAGTGCTTTCTGTGCTACGGGCAGCAGGAGTTGTTGGTTCCCGCTGATATGGCTTGGATCGCAGATTATGGGAAGGTTAGGGGCCAGGCGCTGCAGCTCAATCGGGATTTCCCACATTGGCGTGTTGCGATAAGCGGAATTTTCGTAATAATAAAAGCCACGGTATATAGCAACGAGTTTGCGGATACCAATCAGGTTCATGCGTTCCAGCGCACCTAACCATAGTTGCACATCAGGGTTCAGTGGATTTTTTATCATCACAGGAATATCGACACCTCGCAGCACCTCCGATAATTCCTGCACCGAAAATGGATTTCCAACTGTTCGTGCGCCAACCCATAAGATATCCACATCAAAGCGCAATGCTTCTTCAACATGTTTAGGACTGGCTACTTCGACTGTGGTAAGCAATCCGGTCTCAGATTTTACCTGTTGAAGCCATTCAAGCCCCGGAGTGCCAACACCTTCGAAATTAGAGGGACGTGTTCGCGGCTTCCATATTCCCGCCTGAAAACCTTTACCTGGGAGATTTTCGACAGTTGCCGTGCAGTTTCCATAACCTGATTCTGGGTTTCGGCACTGCACGGGCCACTGATGACAAGAGGCTTTCCTCCGGTATCAAGCCATTCATTCAAAGGGATTATATTCATTTCAGGTTATATCAGGCTAGTAAAAGTATAAAAAGATGCCGAATTGTAGAAAGCTCGTTAGGGTGGCTATTTTACCGGAGGACAACCGGACGAAATTAAAAAAGCATAAATTGTTACCTTTGCGCCATGCGCTAAAATATATAATCGCGTCAGAACTTAAACTATTTGAAAATTATATGGAAAACCTCAAAAGAACCCGGATTGTCGATCTTATTAAAACACCTCATTTTGTTGGAGTTGGGAATCCCGTGAATGTTAAAGGATGGGTGCGCACCAAACGTGGTAATAAGAATGTAGCTTTTGTTGCTCTCAACGATGGTTCTATTATACATAGCATACAAATTGTGATGGATCTGGCCTCATTTGATGAAAACCTTGTTAAGCTCATTTCCACCGGAGCTTGCCTTTCGGTAACAGGCACCTTGGTGGAATCGCCCGGTCAGGGCCAGAATGTTGAAATTCAGGCCACAGAAATAGAAGTGTATGGCACTGCCGATCCGGAGACATTTCCACTTCAGAAGAAAGGGCATACCCTCGAATTCCTACGTGAGATTGCTCACCTGCGACCACGAACCAATACAATAAGCGCTGTTTTTCGCATCAGGCATGCAATGGCTTTTGGCATCCATAAATATTTTAACGATAATGGCTTTTTCTACCTGCATACCCCTATCATCACCGGCTCCGATGCCGAAGGAGCTGGAGCAATGTTCAGGGTTACTACGCTTGATGATAAAAATCCTCCGCTAAAAGATGATGGCAGCGTGGATTATTCGCAGGATTTTTTCGGAAAAGCAACAAACCTGACTGTATCCGGGCAACTCGAAGGAGAACTTGGCGCCATGGCACTGTCGAATGTTTACACTTTCGGGCCTACTTTCCGGGCCGAAAATTCGAATACACCACGCCACCTGGCTGAGTTTTGGATGATAGAGCCCGAAATGGCGTTTTACGATATAACCGATAACATGAACCTGGCCGAAGATTTCCTGAAATACATCATCCGCTATGCGCTGGAGAATTGCATTGATGATCTTGAGTTTCTGAACAAGATGTACGATAATGAGTTGATTGAACGTTTGAAGTTTGTTGTAGAAAACAAATTTGAGCGCCTTACTTACACGCGGGCTGTGGAAATCCTGAAAAAATCGGGGCAGAAATTCGAGTTCCCCGTAGATTGGGGTATTGATTTGCAATCGGAGCACGAACGATACCTTGTAGAAAAGGAATTTGAACGCCCGGTCATTCTTACCGACTATCCGCGATCAATCAAAGCATTTTATATGAAACAGAATGACGATGGGAAAACTGTGCGCGCCATGGATGTTCTTTTTCCTAAGATCGGCGAGATCATTGGCGGTTCCCAGCGCGAAGAGAACTACGACAAACTGCACCAGCGGATTACGGAAATGGAAATTCCAGAGAAGGATATGTGGTGGTATCTCGAAACACGCAAATTTGGCACTGCACCCCATAGCGGTTTCGGACTCGGTTTCGAAAGACTGATTCTGTTTGTCACCGGAATGGGGAATATCAGGGATGTAATTCCATTTCCGCGCACACCTCAGAATGCAGAATTCTGATAAATTTAATTTTTACCGAGGTAATTCAAATAATTGTATCTTTAATAACTGCCCACTTAATTGTTAATCTTGTAGTACGATGTTAAACCAGCGATTACAGCAAAAACTTCTGCAAAAACTTTCTCCTCAGCAAATCCTGCTGATGAAATTGCTGCAGATTCCATCGCAGGCACTGGAGCAACGTATAAAGCAGGAAATTGAGGAAAATCCTGCACTTGAAGAACTTGACGAAGATTACGATTCTAATAATGCCGAGAGTGAGGACGATTCATTAGGCGATTCTGATGAAAAAGATCGCGATAACGAAGAATTCGACATATCCGATTATATGGATGACGATGATACGCCTGCATACAAGCTTTCGGCCAATAATACCAGCACCGACGATGAGCGGAGAGAAATACCGTTTGCTTCAGGAACAAGTTTTCACGAAACGCTGATTTCGCAACTTGGTATGCAACACATGAGTAAGACCGATTACCAGATTGCACTGAATATAATTGGTAATCTTGATGATGCCGGATACTTGCAACGCGACCTGGGCGCTATGGTGGACGACCTTGCGTTCTCTCAGAATATCAGCACCACACGCGGCGACCTGGAGCGGATATTGGCCTATATTCAACAATTCGACCCACCAGGTGTTGGCGCGCGGAACCTTCAGGAATGTTTGCTGATCCAGCTCCGGCGTAAACCACAAACCGTTCAGGTTATTACAGCTGGTATCATCATCGAACGATTTTTCGAAGAATTTACAAAAAAGCATTACGAAAAGATTACGAAAAAGAATAAGATAACCAATAAGGAACTGAAGGATGCCATTGACGAAATTCTGAAACTGAATCCCAAGCCAGGCGATTCATTAAGTGATGATTCGCGGTTGAACCAATACATCATTCCCGATTTTATTATTCAAAATAAAGATGGCGATCTTGACCTTTCGCTCAATTCGCGCAATGCACCGGAACTGAGGTTAAGCCGTACATACACTGACATGCTTGAAACTTATTCCGAGGATAAAAATCATAAGTCGCACTCGCACAAGGAAGCGGTTATGTTTATCAAGCAAAAAATAGATTCGGCCAGATGGTTTATCGATGCCATAAAACAGCGGCAGAAT
>DASVHX010000247.1:0-2965 GCA_036382355.1 Bacteroidales bacterium | reverse complement strand
AAGTGTCTAGAGTGCCTAGAGTTTGGAGTGCCTAAAGTTAAAAAAATGCCTGGGGTTAAAAAAGTGCCAGGAGTTTGGAGTGCCCAGAGTTGTTTCCCGTTTCATCTTTGACTCTAAGTACTCCAAACTCCAGGCACTTTTATTTCTTCATGGTTTTTGAAATCTTTTTAATGGCATATTGTATCGACTCTTCCGGCTCAATGATATTATAATCTCCCCAAAAGTCGCCATCCTGAAAGGCCTGGATCTTGTCGGCAAAAACCATATGCGATTTGAATAACTCCTGATTGGTAAATCTAACCACATTATCTTCATGTCTGTCAGTAATGGCAATTTCCGACACAATGGTATAGTTATTCTTGAACCATCTCCGTTTCCAATCGCATTTAAATTTCAATTCTATGCGGATATAATTGAGGTAGTCTTTTGTGCCTTGTTGTTTGTATGTTACAAGATAGCTTGTGGATGTAGGCAGGAAAACCAATCCCGAAGGTTTCATACGTACGAATTGACGGGCGGCTTTTTCCGGATTGCTCAGGTCGATGCTAAATTCAGCCATGGTAATGGCAAGGTTATCTTGTGTGATATAGAGTTTTCCGTAGTATAGCGGGTAAGATTTGACCACGTTTGGTGTAAAACTTATCACATAGTTTGGTTTATCATCAATGTTCACAACCGACGTCATTTCATACGAATAATTGTCCAGGCTATCCAACGACATAATCAGGTCGCTGTATTTAGCAATGTCGAGCAATAGCGCTACATTCGGCCCACCCTGAAGTTTAACCATCAGTGTATCGGCTTTCCTTACATTGCCACCCTTCCGGCCTTTGAAAATTTTGACCTGATCGTTTTGCAAACTGGTGTATGAGGCCTTGGAAATATCAACTACAGCTTCAGAAATAGAAAGATATTCCCTTCCCTGCTTAATGCTTTCCCGGTAGAATCCGGTCATCATATTGGGTTTTGCACTGTAGTTTAATTTGATGTTCATGAGGGCCATTTTTACAATGTCCCTGGGCTCTTTAGGCCTCACGGTCAATTCTTTCAATGGATAGATATGTTGTTCGAGGTTAAAGACCCTGTCGTTCCCTAATGAACCGTTAATCTCAAATTTTTTATTGATATAACCCAGGTGTGTAATTTCGAAAAATTCGGCTTTAAGCGATTTTTTTACCTTTAAAGTAAACTCGCCTTCGGAGTTGGTTACAGTTCCAATATCGGTCCCCGGAACAGATACACTGGCAAAAACGATTTTCTGATGTGTATTTGCGTCTTTGGCCACACCTGTAATGGTGATATAGGAATCGTCGGCAACTTGTCCAAAGCTGATGCCGAAGCATGCCAGCAGAACGATCGTCATTCCAAAGCGCATCACATTGTTAAATACTGGTTTCATGGTTTTGGGTTTTTAAATGATTTAATATTTTCTGAATACATCATAAAGATACTTCAGCGCGGGTTTTCCCTATGATTTTCCGGAATATTATTTCTAAAAATTAAAACCTGGCTTCAATTGAGAATTGGCACTGAAATTTTATGTTGGATTGAAGCAGAAGATTCGGAACTGATTGATTGGAGAATGGATAAAGGACGTTGCTGTTATCACTGGGCAACAAACCGAAGAGAGGGAAACGGTGATAAAGCTGGTTTCAATTTCAGCAAATTGATATAAACTATTGAACCAGCATGTGTTTGTTTAAGGAGGGAAATTCAAATTAGAAAGGCTGGTGGTAACGAAAAAGGCCTGTAAAACTTCTTTACAGACCTTTTGAATTATACCCGGTACCCGAGGCCGGAATCGAACCGGCACGAGCTCACACTCATCGGTTTTTGAGACCGACGCGTCTACCAATTCCGCCACTCGGGCCTGAAATTAATATACAGGGCGGCAAAGATAGTATTTTTTATTCATCACCTATCCCTTTAAAAGTTAAATTGCATTCATTAGTTGATTGATTAGTCGTATGTTGAATATTTTCCTACTTTTGCACCCATTCGCAGCAGTCTTTTCATTAACACATCGAGTATGGCAACTTTGGTTAACATTTTTTCCGGTAGGGCTACACATTACCTGGCCGAAAAAATTGCCGCCAGTTACGGTAAAAAACTTGGTGATGTGCTTATTACGGAATTTTCGGATGGCGAATTTCAGCCTTCTTTTGAAGATAACATCAGGGGAAACGACATTTTTATTGTTCAGTCCACATTTCCACCATCTGATAACCTTTTCGAATTGCTGATGATGATTGACGCCGCTAAAAGGGCTTCTGCCAGGCATATCATTGCAGTTATTCCCTATTTTGGTTTTGCCCGGCAGGACCGCAAGGACAAACCACGTGTGTCAATAGCCGCCAAACTGGTAGCTAACCTGCTAATGGCTGCCGGTGTGCAACGTATAATCACCATCGATCTTCATGCCGACCAGATCCAGGGTTTCTTTGATGTTCCCGTCGACCATCTTTATGCTTCGTCTATTTTTATTCCTTACATGAAGAAGCTCGATCTGCCTAACATGATTTTTGCCTCGCCCGATACAGGTGGAACCCGCCGGGCTGCAGCCTATGCAAAGATTTTTGATACGGGCTTTGTAATGTGCTATAAGCAACGCTCCAAAGCCAACCATATTGATACCATGCAGCTGATCGGTGATGTAACAGGCAAGGATGTTATAATGCTCGACGATATTATCGACACCGGTACTACGATTACCAGGGCTGCTACACTTATGCTCGCCAACGGTGCTGCCAGCGTTCGTGCATTCTGTACCCATCCGATTCTTTCGGGTGAAGCCGTCGAACGCATAGAGAAATCGGATTTTACCGAAGTTATCGTTACCGACACTATTCCCTTACGCATGGAATGTCAGAAAATAAAGGTCCTCACTACTGCCGACCTACTTGCCGACGTTATTGGCAGGGTTCATAATTATGAATCCATCTCATCGCTTTTTAAATTCAATCCT
>DASVHX010000246.1:0-1522 GCA_036382355.1 Bacteroidales bacterium | reverse complement strand
GCCATGTCGGGCGAAAAAGAGAAGAGTATTGATGCCGGCTGCGACGATTACATCCCCAAACCACTGAAAAAGAAGGAATTATTATCACGCATCTACCGCTTTTTCCCCTCATAGCTGTCCATTTCAATAATGGATACAAGCTTAAGATTTAACCCGGACACAGCCTGATCTTTTCGCCTGGCTTTAATAGCTGATTTTCCCTCATGTTATTATACTTGATCATGAATTTCAATCTGACTCCGTATAACTGGGAAATAGCATAAAGGTTATCAAACTTCCTTACGGTGTACATTTTAGTTGATGATTGCCGTTTTTTGGGTTCAAGGTAAACAATCTGACCCTGAATAAGCACATCATTTTTATGAAGATCGTTATAGTGATATATCTGGAAACTAAAAATATCAAATTCCTTAGCTATCGAACTAAACGTATCACCTGTTCGGGCATAAGTAAGATTGATACCATTGTTCACGTATACTTTGTGACCTTGCTTCCCTGTTTTTATAAAGTTAAATTTACTTTCTGACGGCTGCCTGTATCCAGGCTGATAATGAGACCCAGACGCTAATTGTTCATAATTGATGCTGGATAACGATCCGGTTATACTGTCGTTCGCCGGAAGATTTGCAATTGGAAGGTCCTCTCCCCGGTCAAGGTTATTCAACTCATTGGCTTCGATAATGCGAATCAATATGTTGGCATATTCCGGATTGGTGGCATAACCAGCATCTTTTAATCCTTTTGCCCAGCTTTTGTAATCAGTGATATCGAACTTAAAAAGACCAGCATAACGATCGCGTGTTATTAGAAATTGCGAATGATCAATGTAGGATTGCTCAGGGTTTTCATATACCCGGAAGCATTCCTTCTTATCATCATCATCCATTACGTATGTAGGCCCGGTCCATTCTTTGTGACATTTTATACCGAAATGGTTGTTGGCATTCACTGCCAATTCGCTCATTCCACAACCCGATTCCAGTAATCCCTGCGCCAGACAAATGCTTGCCGGAATGTGAAACATGTCCATTTCCCGCACGGCAATGTCCTTATATAGGGAAATGTAATTTGTATAAAGCGGAGTGTTATATTTGGCCTGAGCTTGAACCAGGCATGGGCCCAGAAGAAAAAGAAGAATCTTGAATATTGTTTTGTTGTCTTTCATCATATTGTCCGGCACTTTCTTAATGGTCTGCAAAAATACCTGAATTATTTGCACCTTCCTACATTCTCCCGAAGCTTTGTGCTTTGAACCTGGCATTTCCTTTTAGAACAAATCAGCGGATCAGGATTACTTATGGCCGGGCCTTAAAAACTCCGGATAATCGGGCTGGAACATTAATTTTAATTGTTCGTGTAGGATGAAACTGCGACGGTGAAATGGCGAAAGCCCATACTGAAAAATAGCTTTGCGGTGCTCGGCTGTTGGATAGCCTTTATTACGTGCCCATCCATAAATCGGATATTGCAACGAAATATCTGACATAAAAGCATCCCGATAAGTTTTTGCAAGAATTGAAGC
>DASVHX010000245.1:0-8209 GCA_036382355.1 Bacteroidales bacterium | reverse complement strand
CATTATTGAGAGATGCAGCACTTCCCAAGGTTGCTCCTGAGAGTTGATATTGTAAAGTGGGCTGCGAACAATTATCAGTAGCTGTAGCATCCCATCCGGTGCCGGAATTCATATAATTGGGACCTGAGTTTGGCCATAAACTTAAAGGAACAGCAGGACATACAATGGAAGGATTTGTATTATCGTTGCCACTGTATGTTATGGAAGGTGAGGGTGAAACAATATTATTACAGGCATCTTTAACTTCATAGTTATAAGTAACGCTCCAGGCACAATTGTTTCCTGTGGGGGTTTCTGACTTTGTAACAATAACAGCACCATCGCAGTTATCTGCATATAGGGCTTTTATATCATCGGCAGTTGGTCCGGCGGGAACATTGGCGAAACAGAGGTTTATGTTGGTTTGTCCGACAGGAAGTGTCCCAATGAGATTAGGAGCAATATTATCATTTAGAGTATAGACATAGCTCCATTCATGTGTATTTCCTTCACAATCGGTGTAAGTCCAGGTATAAGTTTTGGTGCCCTGGCAAACTGGATTGCCGGTTACAACAGGTCCTGTTGGCGTAATAGTGTTGCCGCAGTTATCATTTACTATCGGTGTGGTGGGCTGAGTTATTTGTGAAACACAGGTAACTGTTGAACTTCCGTTGACTGGCATTGTGAAGTCTTCGCGTTCGATGGTATAGGTGTAAACCCAATTATGGCTATTTCCTTCGCAATCGATGTAAGTATAGGTGTAAGTCATGTCACCTTCGCAGGCAGGAGCTGTACTGATTACCGGAGCAACCGGGGTAATTATGTTACCACAATTATCTGTAACTGAAGGTAAGGTCGGAACTACAGCAGATGCAACGCAGGCAATTGTAGAACCCGCATTCACAGGCATGGTGAAGTCATTACGCTCTATTGTATAAACATATTTCCAGGTAGTTACCAGACCAGCACAATCCGTGTAAGTATAGGTATAGGTCCTGGTTCCTTCACAAGTAATAGGGCTTGGTGAATCTACAGTTGACACCAATACTGCACTTACGGTTGCTCCACATGCATCAACTACTGATGGTGTTGTTGGAGTTATGGCATTTGCGAGGCATTCAACTGTATTTGCTCCGCATGCGGGAACCACAGGTGCGGTTGAGTGATATACATTAATTATCTGGGAACAAGTAGCTGTATTTCCGCTTGCATCAGATACAGAGAATGTACGCGTCACAATAATCGGACATGTTCCTGAATGTGTATCCTGATATTTCCATGAAGTTACACCACAGCCATCTGTGACTGAAGCGCCGGCTGCTGTGAACTGTGCCAGAGAGATTGTTTGTTGGGTTGATGAATATACAAGTCCGGTATTTGCAACTGTTAGGGCGGTTATACCACATCCATCAATGTTTTTGGTGGCAGGACAAGTGATCGCAGGAGTTATTGCATCTACATTCTGGCCAACATTCACCAATACAGGAGTCAATATCTGACAATAACCTGAAAGATTTGAGAAATAGTCTCTTACATTAATATTGTAAGCTCCATGAGCTAATCCTGTGATGGTAGCAGGTGAGCTAAAACTGACCCAACCTGCATTATTCAGATTATATTGAAGCGTGGGCGAACTATTGGATGAAGTTGCCGTAAGTGTAATAGTACCATTATTTAATCCACAGCCTGCATCCGTTTGGGTGGCTGAGGCCGTTACCCCGTTTACTGTTACATTAAAACCGCAAGTTGCAGTAATTACAGTTCCAGAGGAATTAGTGTATGAAGCAGTATATGTAACAGGTGTTACCCCAACCTGTTCAAAATCACCGGGCTGTTGATTTGTTGTAACAATAAAGTTGACTCCACCGGCACAATTGACTCCATTAACAAGTGTTGCATTATAATAAATTCTATCAACAAAACAAGCGTTATTTCCATCCCCGGAGAACTCAAACTTTAAATTATATTCTCCATTAGGAACTGAAGCAGGGATCGTAATTGTCTGAAGACCAGAAGTTGTGATACCCGAAATTGTTTGTGTATAAACTTCAGTAGTCCCGTTTAGTACTTTTAAAGTCCAATTGAAATTCTTTCCACTGGCAACAATCAACTCCATGTTTATTGGAGTTCCGGTACTATTATCAATATACTGTGTAGGGGTAATAAAGTACGGATTACCAGAACCTGTTGACTGCCAAAGGTTGAGGTTATTTGAACCAATACGCTGAACCCGATTATAAACCCAACAGGTATTTTGCCCTTCAGGAAGATTGAATTCTACGTAAAATGAGTATTGTTCCCCGGGAACAGTAGTAGAGCAATCAAGTTTGAAAACCGGAGGCGTCCATGTTACATCGGCTCCAAATACACCATTGAGCTCAGTATCAGCACATACCGGTGTCAGGTCGGTAGGGGGACAATTTTCTTTAATAATGGTACAACCTGTCTGAGCTATACTTTGCTTAGTCAGGCTTAAATTAGCCAGAAATACTATAGCAACCAGGATGTTAATAAAAGTAGATTTTTTCATTGGAGTATGTTTTATCATTGTCAAAGATGGGGAATCATGCAAAAATGCTGCATTATTTGAGGTTGTTATTAATAGCATAGCGCCTTTCATATATCAGATTTTATTTTACTAAAAATCAGTCGAAACTTTTAATTTGAAACTGTTAGCAGCATTTGTGTTCGGTATGTGTAAAACTGAATAGAAAAACAGAAGTAACGCCTGCCGTAAATATTGAGCAGGCGACATTGACTTGTAAGCCAGATTTTCGTTGACGGAAATTATACCAGACAGGAGCAGAATTGTAAAAGTTGCGATAAGTAGTCGATTTGAGATTCTCATAAGCAAACTAACAAGCTATTTATTATTTTTTGATTTAGTCTGCCAGTTTACCGGATAATGTGTTTTAAATTCCGAATGGCTGCCATACTGTTTATAAAAAATATGCCACATTTTTATTCTATTGTAAATCAAACTGATAGACTTAATTCGTAAATACCTTATTTTCCATTTTAGGACAACAATCTTCATATAAGTAGAAGTCCCATTTCTGAGTTACTCGTTATTGAATGGGAAATCTGCTGCGGGAAAGTAGGTCTTTTTCGTCTGATTCAACTTATTTTTCCCTCTTCCTTTCAAACTTTTTTACTTTTTCCCGTTTTAACGTTTATTATTAGTTGCACTTAAGCCCAATAAGTAATTGCCAAAATGAGTTCTTTTTGTTTATTTATTGAAAACAACAAGTTTTGTACTTAATTGAACCATAATCTTTTGATGTGTATTCAGATCAATCTCACTCATTCATATTATCATTTAGACTTCTTATCTTCATGTTGGCTTTGTCACAGATAAAAGCAGGATTTGCAAGTATTAAGCGAAACCGTCGGATTTATTCTTTTTGGTTAAAGGCTGCTTTCCGTTTCATTTTAACAATCTCATATCTGGCATATCATCCTAACGAAAAGTTTGGTCTTCTTAAGCAAGAAATTTGCATCAAATGATGCCTGAAATGTTCGAACTGTAGTTAATTTATTGGGAAGACTTCTGATTTTCAGCTATTGGCCTAACATGGATATCATATTTTCCAATGTATTTTGAAGAAACTAGTATTTCTTGAAGAATCCCGGCGAATCACTTTTCGGGTAGAGGCAATTTACCTATTTAAACGCACTTTGATTGAGTCTGACTTTCGGAATGTTCTGATATAAATACAAAATATTTTATGATTGGAATCCGATAACATTGCGTTGCGGAAATTGGCATTGCTTCGAATGCTGTGAGTTGGACAAAGTTTATGCTCTGGTTCCAAAAACTTGTTTTGTTTCTAATACACTTTGTAATTTTGTATAAAACCAATCATTAACTCATAATGGAAAATACTTACAAAAATTGCCAAAGCTGCGCTATGCCTCTTAAGAAGAATACTGAAGGAAGTGGTACAAATTCCGACGGAACAAAAAGCGGAATGTATTGCAGTTATTGCTACGAAGACGGAAAGTTTCTTCAACCCGACTGGACAGCAAGCCAGATGGAGGAATTCGCAAAAGGGAAAATGAAGGCAATGGGATTCCCGGGATTTCTGGCAGGATTCTTTACCAAAGGAATTCCAAGGCTGGAGCGTTGGAAAACCAAATAAAAACAGTTTGGGTTGTTATCATTTAGCGTGTAACCAATTGGCCAGCAGTTGTGGGCCAAATGCTGTCATGTACGATTCAGGATGAAACTGCACGCCTTTTATGTCAAATTGCTTATGCGAAACGGCCATTACAATGTCATCATTACTTATAGCAGTAATCTTCAAACATTGAGGTATAAATTCTTTTTCGGCGGCCCAGGAATGGTACAATCCTGCCTCAAAATCAACAGGAATTCCTTCGAACAGGGCCTCACCCCTATCCAAAATAGTTATCTGCTGCCTTATCCCATGATAAACATTGGGTAAATTGACCAACCGGCCACCAAAGGTTTCCACGATGGCTTGCAAACCAAGGCAGATACCGAGAATGCTTTTTGTTTCACCAAAAGTGAGGATAATTTTTTCCATAACTTTGGCTTCGGAAGGTAATCCCGGACCGGGTGAAAATAGAATTTTTTGATACCTTCCTACATCCGGAAGCGAAAGCTGATCATTCTTCACCACGTCAAACGCCCAGTTGCTGCGCGATTCCACGATCTGCACAAGGTTATATGTGAACGAATCGTAATTGTCCAGAATCAGAAGCCTCGGGCGCATAATGAATTGTTATAAGTTTGTGTTGATATTGCAACGGCAGAATGGACAAAAATAAGGCGATAAACTTAATGAATGAGATGGGACGCGACCAAATCCCGTTTCTTTTCATAATTGATTCCGACATGGAGTCTCCGCTTGTATTTCCGATCGCAGAAATTGATAAAAGGGAATTGCTTTTCAATATAAATGGTTTTAGCAACAGTTCCCTGCAACCAGTCGTAAAGCATGCAATTGTCTTTGACAGGTTTCCAATCCCGCAGGCTGAATATTCCCTGAAGTTTCAAAAGGTCATGAAACAAATCGCCAAGGGTAATACTTACCTGCTGAATCTTACCTGCCCAACCCGCATCAATACTAACCTTACCTTGCCGGAAATCTTTGCTCAAAGTTCGGCACGCTATAAACTTTTGATTCGCGATTCATTTGTTGTTTTTTCACCGGAATCGTTCATCACAATCGTTGATGGAAAAATAGCATCTTTCCCCATGAAAGGCACCATTGATGCAGCTATGGAAAACGCAGAGCATGTTATTTTAAATGATCCGAAGGAAATTGCGGAACATCACACCATTGTCGATCTGATCCGAAACGACCTGAGTATGATTGCTACGGAGGTATTTGTTGAGAAATTCCGGTATGTCGAAAAACTGAGAACATCGCAAGGAAATTTATTACAGGTCAGTTCCAAAATCACCGGACATCTAAGAACGGATTATCACAAACATATTGGTGATATTGTTTTTACACTACTGCCAGCCGGTTCGGTGACAGGCGCGCCAAAGAAGAAAACAGTTGAGATTATCCGTGAAACCGAAAACTATAAACGCGGATACTATACTGGTATTTTCGGATATTTTGATGGTGCTAAACTGGATAGCGGCGTAATGATACGCTTTATCGAAAAAACGCATGAGGGAATGATATATAAAAGCGGAGGTGGAATAACTTCATTCAGCCGTATGGAATCAGAATACCAGGAAATGATAGACAAAGTATATGTGCCTTTTAATTGAAACCATTAAGGTTGAAGGATGTGCACTGCAAAACGCCGCCTTTCATAACGAGCGCTTTAACCGTTCGCGAAGGGAATTATTCGGGATACAGCAGAAATCATTGTTGGAAGACTTGATAATCCTTCCAGCCGATTTGCCTTTGGGCAAGATTAAATGTCGTGTGGTATATTCCCGGGAAATAAAAAGCATCGCATTTTCACCTTATAGATTGAGGAAATTGCAAACGCTTCAAATTGTAGAAGACGATTCTATTGATTATGCGTATAAATTCGAGGACAGGCAGCATCTGGAAAAGCTTACACAAAACATAACCGCCGATGATATTCTGATTGTCAGAAATGGGCTTATCACCGATACATCGTATGCCAATATTATATTCTGGGATGGAATAAAATGGATTACGCCAACTTCACCTTTGTTATGTGGCACCATGCGTTCGAAGCTTTTACAGGAAGGGAAAATTCAATGCGACGAACTTAAAAAATCTGATCTCAGCTTATTTAAATCTGCAAGAATTATCAATGCCTTGATCGGGCTGGACGAAAGTCCTTCAATCTCCATAAAGAATATTTTGTGGGAGTAAGAATCATCTCATTACTGACATCCAGCATAATTTCAAGAAGCTTCCCCCCTGTTTTATTGATTAATGAAATGATTTCGCAAGCCTCAGCATTTTCACATAATTGCTCTGCAGAACTATATAAAGAAAATATAAAAGCATGTATATTTACCCTCGTAACCAGCACAAAAAAATATGCTTAAAAACATAAAAATTATCCTGATCTCAGGCATGTTAGCTATAATGACATTGGCTCAAGCGCAGGAACGCACGCCAGGCGATTATGTTAACCCAATGATAGGCACCGGTGGCCATGGCCATACTTATCCAGGTGCTGTCGTTCCTTTTGGGATGGTGCAACTTAGTCCCGATACACGCCTTGATGGCTGGGACGGCTGCTCAGGATATCATTATTCTGACAGTATTATTTATGGCTTCAGCCACACCCACCTGAATGGAACAGGTTGCTCGGATTATGGCGACATCCTGCTGATACCAACCACCGGCGAAGTTATTATGAACAATGGTGCCAATGGCAAACCTGGTTATAGTTCACGCTTTAAGCATAACAGTGAACATGCCGAACCTGGATATTATTCCGTATTTCTGGAAAAACCCGGCGTAATAGCGGAACTTACGGCAACTTCGCGTGTTGGATTTCATTCCTACACTTTTCCGGAATCAACACAAGCAAATATTATCATCGACCTTGTTCACCGCGATGAGGTAATTGCTTCATCCTTAAGAATAATTAGTAATACCGAAGTTGAAGGAATGCGGCGATCGAAAGCATGGGCCGAAGACCAACATGTGTATTTTGTTGCCCGTTTCTCCAAACCCTTTAGCACAAGCGGTATTGCTGTAGATGACATAATTAAGATCGGTTTGAAAAATGCTACAGGGAAGCATCTGAAAGCTTACTTCCAGTTCAAGACGAGTGCCGGCGAAAAGATACTTGTTAAGGTTGGTATTTCCAGTGTCAGCACAGATGGAGCGCGTAAAAATCTTGACAGCGAAGTACCGGGTTGGGATTTCGCGAAAGTGCGCGCCGGTGCACGTGATATATGGAACCAAGCTCTGAGTCGGATTAAGGTGAGTGGAGGAACTGACGATCAAAAGACTGTTTTTTATACTGCGCTTTATCATACGATGATAAATCCAGTAATGGCCAGCGATGTGGATGGCAATTATCGGGGACGCGATCTGAAAGTCCATAATGCAGAAGGTTATAATCAATACACGGTTTTCTCTCTCTGGGATACTTACCGCGCTTATCACCCGCTGATGACGATTATTGATCAAAAACGCACAACCGATTTCATCAAAACTTTCCTGGCGCAATACGACCAGGGCGGCTTACTGCCGGTATGGGAACTATCAGGCAATGAAACCAATTGCATGATCGGATATCATTCGGTATCCGTTATTGCTGATGCCTATATCAAAGGTATTCGTGGTTTCGATGCTGCCAAAGCTCTCGAAGCCATGAAGAAGAGCGCTAACCAGGACAAACTGGGTTTGAGTTATTACAGGACTATTGGTTTTATCCCTTCGGAACACGAACATGAATCGGTTTCGAAATCGCTCGAATATGCTTACGACGATTGGTGTATCGCGCAGATGGCGCAGTCCCTCGGAAAAATGGAAGATTACAAAGAGTTTATCAAACGTGGGCAGAATTACAAAAACGTATTCGATCCTCAAACAGGATTTATGCGGGCCCGTTACAATGGTGGATGGTACAGTCCATTTACGCCCGGCGAAGTGAATTTTAATTATACCGAAGCCAATTCCTGGCAATATAGTTTTGCCTGTCCTCAGGATATCGACGGATTGATAACATTGCAAGGCGGGAAAGACAAACTGGCCGCCAAATTAGATGCATTGTTTACTGCTGATACGCGTACTTCGGGCAGGGA
>DASVHX010000244.1:0-2032 GCA_036382355.1 Bacteroidales bacterium | reverse complement strand
GCCCAATACCTGATGATTACTTCGGAAAAATGGTTGAAAAAAGATGATTTTGAAAACCTGGAATACGAATGTAACTTGATCCCGTTTAACGACAAATCCGGAGAAGAATAGAAGGGGAAAAGAAACGTTTTAAAATATATGTTGGGGTAAGTCTAAATAATGCGAATCAAGGGTTAAATCTCAAATGCAACGAGGAATTATGAAGCGGTCAGAGACCGCTATCTCATAAAGCGTAGTCACAGACTACGCTTAGCGGCGTTCAGACTACGCCGAGCGAGGGGGCTTATTTACCTTGCAGGCTGGCTGTTACGCGTTTTTGATCTGTAATTGTTTCCTGCAATTGTGCTTGTTATAGCTTAAAACGCAAAATATGCTGATCTGCTGCAAGAGGTATGTAAAAATAGGAAAATGTATTTGAATATTAAATCATCCCTTTCGTTGATATTAAAGAGTAGAATGGTGCAGGCGGATGATGGAATTTAAGCGGTCTGCCGGACACTATTTCATAAAGCATAGCCTGCGACGCTGTGTTATACAATGATGTTGCTATCGCTGGATGTTTACTTTCCATCTTGTGCCTCTTTTTAACTTTTTAACTTTTTTATAGATTTGTATTTACTGTCGGATCTTCCAATTCAATGAGCTTCGTCCGGTCTTTATTTTTCAATGTTTCTTTCCGGAGAAACGGCAGAAATGAAAAGGCGATTATTCCGGCTGCAATTCCCTGGGCTAAAAGTGTGTTTGGCGCACCCATATAATGTGATACAGTTCCAACCAATAATCCCCCTAAAGGTTGCATTCCAAAAAATGCCATGGCATAAAAACTGATCGCTCTTCCCCTCATTTCGGCAGACACGCTGGTTTGTATAATCGTATTGGTGATAGTTGCCTGCGACATCATTCCAAATCCGGCCAGCATGGCAAAAAATAAGGCAACCGGGAGATTGGTCATGTGTGAAAACAAAACCAGCGCCCCGCCAAAGATTAATAGATTGGTAAATAGTATCTTTCTTAAATCAACGCCTGATTTTAGAGAAGCCAGAAAAAAGGCTCCCCCGACTGCTCCAAGCCCGATAGCACTGTTGAGGAATCCGAATGTAGTAGCGTCTCCTTTAAATATAACCTTGGCAAATACCGGCAGGAGTGTGCTGAACGGAAGTACCAGCAGACTGACACAGGCAAGGAATAAAATGACAAAACCAATGGCCGGGGTTCGTTTTAAATAAGTCCAACCTTCTTTAAATTCCCGGATTACTTTTTTTGTTCGTACTTGTGGAATATATTGAGGAAGCCTCATCAACAATAAGGATACGATGACGGCAACAAAACTTAAAGCATTCAGCAGGAAGCAGGTTCCTGCACCAAGTTTTTCCAGCACAATACCTGACAAAGCCGGTCCTATCAACCGCGCCAAATTTACCATCGACGAATTGAGCGCAATAGCATTAGGCAGATCTGCTTTTCTTTTTATCATTTGATATACCATTGCCTGCCTGGCGGGTATATCAAAAGCATTGATTGTTCCAAGTAAAGCGCTTAATGCAAATATTTCCCAAACGGCATAGTGAGTAAACACAACCAATACAACAAGCAGGGAAGCCTGGACCAGTGAAGCTACCTGGGTAATCAGCATCACCTTATACCGGTTATACCTGTCGGATACCACTCCACCAAGGGGAGAAAACAGGAAAGAAGGAAATTGAGTGGCAAAAACTGCCAGGCCTAGCATAAAAGCTGAATGCGTCAGCATATAGATCAGCCAGTAAACAGCTGTGCGCTGCATCCAGGTTCCGATCAACGAAATAGATTGTCCTGAAAAATACAAACTGTAATTTCGGCTCCGGAAAGCCTTAAATGTACTGATATTCATTTAGTATAAACTGCAAGCTGGGTTCGTATTGTATGCTGATTTATTATTAATGCTTTTTCAGTTTCCATAGTTTTTCTGAAAGCATCTGAAAGCTGATAAGCGTATGCAGATTTAATAATAGTTCTATATTTGATAGTCCCTGCTAAGCGCAATCTGCGATTG
>DASVHX010000243.1:0-4468 GCA_036382355.1 Bacteroidales bacterium | reverse complement strand
AAACATTTACTTCTATTTTGTTTATTCTATATTGCTATTACAGCATATGGACAAAACTCCATTCCCAACGGAACTTTTGAAACATGGAATTCGGTTACTTATGATTACCCGCAAAATTATCCTTACAATTCAAATTCCGATGCATTTTACCGATACCATTCCCAACTTCCTTTCAACGTAATTAAAACTACGGATGCTTACCATGGCAATTATGCGGTACAACTTACCACCACCTCATCGGCAACTGAAACAGCTTTCGGCTATTTTATAAATTCAAACCCCAATAATGGCGACCCTTCAACATGGACAGGGGGAATGCCATATAATCAAATTCCTACAGGAATAAGAGGATATTATAAATACAATGTTGCAACTGGTGATTCAGCTACAATATTTGCGGTTTTCAGCAAGAATGGAAGCAATATCGGAACTTATTTTTTCAATATTGGTGAAATCCATACCGATTATACGCTGTTCAACTTTACTTTCAGCCCAGCACTTCCTGAAGCTCCTGATTCAGTAATATTTGCTGCAACATCAAGCAATATCATTGCCAGCCAAACTGGTGTTGCGGGAAGTATTCTGATACTGGACAGCGTTTCTTTTACGGGAGTAACCAGCCAACCCGCTTTGATGAACGGCGATTTTGAATCGTGGGAAAGTCAAACATTTTACAAACCTGCCGATTGGTATACTCAATACAGTCAAGGCGAAGGAATATCCCGAACCACCGATGCAGTTGCAGGAGATTACGCCATTGAATTAAAAACATTTCTAGGAAATAATAATAATGGACCGGCTGCTCAACCAGGTCAGGTTTCAACCGGATATTATCCTAGTAATTGCGATAGTAACTGTTATGAACTAGGCGGTTATCCTTATTCCAACCAGATAGATACTTTGGCATTCTATTATAAATATGCACCTGCCAATGCTACCGATAGCGCTCAGATAAGTTTTGGTTTTAAAAAGGGCGGCTCTTTCTTTTGGTATACGGGGAAAAATCTTTCCGCTTCAGCCGATTATCAATATGTAGAAATTCCTTTTAATATCTGGCAGGCTCCTGATTCCGTTGTAGTACAAATACAATCTTCAAATTGGAACGACACCTTAGTTTCTTCTGTCGGGGCGGATTTAAAAATTGATGAAATACATTTCAAATCGCAGCCGTTGAACGTAAGCATACCGGTATTTGCACCGAACGCTCAGATATCCATTTTCCCTAATCCATCAGGCGGAAAGTTCACAATATATAATACTGTTGGCATAAGGCAGCTAAAAGTGTACAATATACTTGGAGAAAATATTTATACAAAAAGCAATTCCAAACAACAAAAGCTAAATGAAATGGACCTTTCCAAATTTCAGAAAGGAATTTATTTTGTAGAAATTTATGACGGAGCAAAAATTTATACGAAAAAAATTGTGTTAAAGTAACAACCCTTTACTGACAGAAAATAATAACTGCGCGTAATCTAACAGACAGCCCCGCCAGCGATAGCTGACGGGGCTTTTGGCAGGTTGCTACTTCATCCCAGATTCTTCGAACATAACATACATTGGCATTAACCTTCTCCTTCTGAAATCCCCAGCTCCTGATCACGCTCTTGTAATCATTGGGGTAGTTGGTACGCAATAAATGAATAAGTGAATTATATGCTGCTAGCTAAAAGCCTACTTTGCTTTATTAAACAAAAAAGGCCCCGCAACCAAACGGGGCCCAACCAAACATTCACTAACCCATGAACAACATTAAGACGAACATCCCCACCTTAATGTTACAGGAAAATGCAAGTAGTCTTTAGGATCTATTTTCACAGAAGTTTCTTACGGCACACGGCACACGGCACACGGCACTCCTTAAGGCAACTTGCGCTGCTTGCGGAATAAATCGATAAAGCGATCGAACTCCCGGCGATAGAATATACCGACACCTTGCGTGTAAGCGGCGTAGTTGCTCAGGTAATCGATGTTGTTGTTGGACCGGTTAAAGGCTTTAAGGCGCAATTGGCCATCAGGAGTAATCTTATATTCTACGTTAAAATCACCAACCAGTTTGCTGGTATTTGCTTTCGTAGCGGCGGTAGTTGTGGCGTTATTGTTCGTGGCTACACTTCCGTCGATAGTAACGCGGTCGTTGAAGAAATTCCTGGAAAGTGCAAACTCCAATTCCTCTGGCGAGAGGTTGTCGCGCGGTGAATATTTTACACCAACATCTAAGCCCTTGCTTATCTGGGATAGCTGGTTGCTGATCTGACTGGATATGAGATCAAATGAGGACGCTCCCAGGCTGTTGGCCACATTGGAATTTGAGGTGGAGAAACTAAAACTATTAAGGGCGAGGAGCGAAATCATTTGCTGGTTCATTTCGGCCACGCTGGTGGTATCTATAGCATTATACACCGCCTGCCTTGTTTGGTCGTCCACGTTGGGCAAGTGGAATATAAATGCTATATCCGGGTTCATAAGGCTGTTCTTCATTTTGAGGATGCAATCAACCTGTGTACGCTTTTTCATATTAGGATCGCCCGCCAGCGCTGCAATGGTGTTGAGGTAGACTTTGGTTTTGTATAAAGCAGTTATATCTACATCAGCATTATAAGGATCGCCCGACCAGGTGATTGAACTCCCTTTCGCAATCTCGAAAGTGCGGTTGAATACCTTCTGTAGTGTAAACACGAATGTACCCCGATCCATGGTGTATTTTCCACGCATCGTAAAATCGCTGTTTTTGTCAATGCCCAGGTACATTTTACCATCTCCTCTCACTTTAATATTGCCCATTTGGTTGGGCAGGAAAAACTGGATGTTGGCATCTTTGGTTACATCAAAACTGAGGTTCATGGTTAAGCCTCCATACTCATCGGGATTGTGCGCAGCAGCGCGCATGGTATCGTTCCGGTTGATGAATTCGATGAAATTCTGCTGTGAAATACTTGACGTGGAACTATAAGGCAGGTAGATGTTTGTGCCTTTTTCGGTTCGCATGTCAATGTTAATTTCGAGGTTATCCACCGGTCCTTTGATCTCCAGATTTCCTGTTCCAAAGGCATCCCCATAGAATAATTCATTCTGCGCCTTAGTGGTGTTAAGTCCGGCAATTCTTTTCGCATCTACTGAAATATCGAGCCGCCATTTGCTGAAGTTTTCATGATAAATCTTCCCGGAAGCTTTAGCAGAATTACCCAACGAATCGTAAACGGTAACATTATCGAACCACATCAGATCCTTCTTAAAATTAAATTCGGTAGCAAAAGAGTATGTAATATTGGTATAATTTATTTTAAGCTCCGTGCGCATTAGCTTTATGCTGCCCAGTAACACAGGGGCCATAAGATCGCCCTTAAGTTGCAGCGAACCGGTAGCCAGGCCTTTTAAATTGGAAAAAAGTCCTGTAAAGAATGGCGATAACGTACTGATTTTATAATTCAAAAGGGTCGCATCAATATCAAAATTGTCCTTTTTACGTTTTGGATAGAAGAATCCTTTGGCCAGCAATGTCTCCATGGTGCCTGCATTGCCTGTATAAACGATTCGGCAGTCGAGCACAATGGCATCGCGCGAATGATCCCATGAACTCTTTATGGTAAAATCGCCAAGTTTTTCCTTGTTAAAACAGAAATTCTTCACAACCAGGTCGGCGATATAATTTGGTACATCATACATGCCGGAAATAATGAGCGAGCCGTTCAGAAATCCATCAAAATCAATACCTGTGTTCTGCAACAACAGGTCTAAATGTGAGATATTGAAACGGTCGAAGGTAAGCGTTAATTTATCGAGCGGATTTTCGGAAATAGCGCCATTGACGCGCATGCCCTGATTCTTTCCGTTAATCTGAAAATCATGCACATAAACCGAACTTGTATCGAGGCGAATATAATTTCCGGTATTCACAGTCCAGGTTGAATCATTGATCATCACCCGGGCATCGTCCACTTTCAGCATTATGGCCGGATAGCCTGAAAATGCCGCTGTCCCTTTAATATCAGCCTTATTATGATCTTTTTTATCAAAATCGTTCCAACCAATGTTATACGCTATACTATCTGCCTGAACTTTGAAAAGCAGTGATACCTGTTCTATTGCTGGTGCGGTTGAATCGCCCAACACTATCCTGGAACAACCTGTATTCAGCTTAAAGTAATTGCTTTGTGTACTACCGACAATAAACCAGTTGACGAAAGCTGTGCCATTATACACGATTAATGGAGAACTTCCATTGAGTTTTACCATACCGGTATTGGAATCGAAACTTCCCGAAATGCGTGTTTTGTTATCGAGTTTCAGCACGGGCAGGAATAGTTCGGTAATGGTCTTTGTATTCTTAAGATTGATAATGTAGTCGAACTTACGGTTCTCCATGAGGGTGGATGTAGTGGCAAATTGACTGAACCTCAATGATGGCAGGTATTTGTCGAAAACATTATTCAGGTAATGAAAGAAATCGTCGAAGGTATATTGGCCT
>DASVHX010000242.1:0-3125 GCA_036382355.1 Bacteroidales bacterium | reverse complement strand
CTTCTTCGAAGAGTTCGGTCAGTTTTATAGGTTTGGATAACTGTGCTTCAAATATTTCTTTTGGTAGTTTGCTGATGTTGCCCAGCGAAGTAAGCATAATGAGCGGAATATCGCCTTTGAAAGGTAGTTGTTTGATACTTTTTCCTAATTCAAGCCCATCCATTACCGGCATCTGCATATCTATTACGCCCAGATCGAAAGGTTCTTCCTCTTCTTCAATAGCATAAAGCGCTTCTTTTCCAGAATTGGCAGCTGTAACTTTCATTCCCCACGATTCGAATTGCAGAGTAAATATCTGCCTGTTAGTTGGGTTATCGTCTACGATAAGAACTCTGCTGTTTTTAAGTTCCGGAATCTGGCCACGGACATATAGTTTCGCTTTTCCGGTGTCGGAAGTACGCAGGTTTACAGTAAAATAGAATGTTGAACCTTTGCCCAAAGTACTTTCGACCCATATGCGTCCGCCCATCAAGCCTATCATATGTTTAGCAATGGCCAAGCCAAGTCCGGTGCCCCCATAACGCCTCATGGCAAAAGCATCAGCCTGGGTAAAAGCTTCGAATAAGATCCCGATTTTTTCTTTTGGGATGCCAATGCCACTGTCGCGAACAGAGAAGGTGAGTTCCTGAACGCCATTATGTTCAGCCGTACGTTCTACCGAAACGAAGATTTCACCCTCTTCGGTAAACTTGATGGCATTGTTCACCAGATTGGAAAGGATCTGCCGCAGCCTACTCATGTCGCCCACCAGGAATGGTGGTACGTCGGGCTGGATGAGATAAAGTAAATCGAGGCTTTTGTCGATAGCGCCAGGTGCAAATGTATCCAAAGCTTCTTCAATACATTTGCGGAGTTCAAAAGGGGCTTCCTCCAACGCCATCTTCCCCGATTCTATTTTTGAGAAATCCAGGATATCGTTTATGATACTTACCAGCCCCTCTGCACTTACCTTGAGAGTGTCGATAAAGTTTTTTTGTTCCGTGGTAAGCGATGTGTCCAGTAAAAGACTGGTCATGCCTATTACGCCGTTCATAGGTGTACGGATTTCGTGACTCATCATCGAAAGAAAATCCGTCTTAATACGGCTGGCTTTTGCTGCTTCTTCGAGGGCTTTTTCAAGTTCACTTCCATTAGATTCGAATTTCTTAAGTTCCTCTATTTCAAGCTTAAGTTGTTCATTTTCCTGTTGAAGCCGGTGCAATTCGCTCTCTCGGTTAGGCTTTTCCTGCTGATTGTCGTTTGACATAAATTGGGTTTTGGATTGCAAAACAAATATACTTATTTACGCTAGTTTGGCCACAAATATTTAATGTCTTCAATAATTTTTTTGAGACATGGTCTGCAAGCCCGGTAAAATAATGAAAGAGTGCATGTTTATGAATGGTGCATTCTTCATTGGCTAAACGGTAAAGATGCTGTTATAACAGCTTTGTAGAAATAAAAAACTGCGCGAAGGGCTACTTCGCGCAGTTGCAGAAAATAATGCTGGCTTCGGGAAATCAATATTCCTAAATAGCAGTTTATTCCTAATTAAATTCAGCCAATATAGCCTTAACGCCATCAGGCGCAACACGGCCATATACTTTATCGCCGACCAAAACCACCGGGGCGAGTCCGCAGGCTCCAACGCAACGCAGGCAACTCAGCGAGAATTTGCCATCTGCAGTAGTTTCGCCAACCTGGATTTTGAGCGAACGCTTGAATTCGTCAAGTACTTTTTCGGCGCCACGCACATAACAAGCTGTACCCAGGCAAATGGATATAGGATGCTCGCCTCGCGGTAGCATTGTGAAAAATGAATAGAAGGATACAACGCCATATACCTGCGCAACCGATGTATTAAGTTCCTTAGCTACGACTTCCTGCACTTCTGCCGGCAGATATCCGAATACACTCTGAACTTTATGCAATACATTGATAAGTTCGCCTTTTTCGTTGTTGAACGATTTGCAGATATCTTTCAGCTCAGTGAGCTTATGTTCGTTTAATTTGATGATTGCCATAATATAAACCTCCAAATAAATTATAATTGTGATTGATTAGTTGCTTGATACCTATTCTTCGATAACGGTTGGTTTACTCTTGTCGAAATAATGGGTGTGCAGGAGGTGATGCGATTTCTCGCCAAGCGGTTGGCCAAGGAATTCTTCATACAATTTAATAACGAATGGGTTCTCGTGCGATTTGCGGATAGCTTTACCACAATCTTCACGGTAGATAGCCAATTGGCGTGCTTTAATGATTGAACCATCACCATGGTGCAATGGCTGTCCGCCACCGCCGATACATCCACCTGGGCATGCCATAATCTCGATAGCATGAAATTCCGATTTTCCGTCGCGGATATCTTCGAGCAGTTTACGTGCATTTCCGAGGCCATGAGCAATACCTATCTTTATAGGTAGTCCGTTGAAATCAATAGTAGCTTCACGGATGTAGTCCATACCGCGTAATTCTAAAAATTCAACTTTCTCAAGTTTCTTCTTGGTAAATACTTCGTAGGCAGTACGAACAGCAGCTTCAATAACACCTCCGGTTGTGCCGAAGATGACGGCCGCACCGGTTGATTCTCCCATCGGATGGTCGAAATCCTCGTTGGGAAGCGTATTAAAATCGATGTTCGATTGTTTGATGAGATGGGCAAGTTCTCTTGTGGAAATGGAAAAATCTACATCTGGATTTCCATTCACTTTAAATTCGTCGCGGGCACATTCGTATTTTTTGGCTAAACAAGGCATTACCGAAACAACGACCATGTTCTCGCGCTTTACACCAATTTTATCGGCAAAATAGGTTTTGGCGATGGGTCCGAACATTTGCTGCGGAGAGCGTGCGGTAGAAGGAATATCTCTCATTTCGGGGAATTGGTGTTCGAAGAAATTTACCCACCCCGGGCAGCACGAAGTAAGGATAGGAAGTTTCACATCCTTGTCGCCATTAAGGTGACGGGTGAGACGGCCCAGGAGTTCGGTGCCTTCTTCCATAATGGTAAGATCGGCAGCAAAATCGGTATCGAAAACATAATTAAAACCAAGTCGGCGTAAAGCAGCAGCAAGTTTGGCGGTAACAATGGTCCCAGGAGCATTGCCGAATTCTTCGCCAAGGGCAACGCGGACGGCGGGTGC
>DASVHX010000241.1:0-2907 GCA_036382355.1 Bacteroidales bacterium | reverse complement strand
TTGTTTAGTTCAGCAAAGAAAGACTGCCATACAAGGTTAAGATCAAGGTTTATAACTAAATTGTATTGAACGTATGGAAGAATGATGAGCAGGTTTATACCAGCCGCATACAACACATTCATATTTGCTGATAGCAACTGGAGATTACGGTCAAAGTTTACCAGCGTTTCAGTAGCAAAGTTTACCACGCTTAAGGATCTGTTGTAGCTGATGTAAATTTAGTTTTTATTTTTTCTTCTCAGCGATTCTCCTTTTAATTCTATTTTATGTGCATTGGATGTCAGCCTGTCACATATGGCATCAGCGAGAGTGGGTTCGTTGATATATTCATACCATTTGCTAACGGGTAACTGTGATGTTACAATCGTCGCGCCCTTCGCGAAGCGGTCTTCCAGTATTTGCAATAAGGTTAACCGCATATCATGGTTCAAAGGTTGCAACCCAAAATCATCTATTATCAGCAGTGGTGTTTTAGCAATTACATTAATCCAGCGCAGATAAGTTCCATCTAACCTGGCTGCTGCCAATGCTTCAATAAATCTATTCATAGAATAATAAAGCGCCCGGTGTCCCAGTAAGCAGGCATTTCTGCCCATAGCACAGGCCAGATAACTTTTCCCACATCCGGTGGCTCCGGTAATTAACAGGTTTTCTGATTTTTCAATGAAGGTACCGTCTGACAGCATGGTAAGGACTTCCTTAGTGATTCCTCTGCCTGGTGTGCAGTTGATCTGTTCAGGCGTTGCATTATAACGAAGTTTGGAGAGCCGGAGATAAAGCTGTGTTCGTTGGTGGACCCGGTAACCGGATTCTGCTTCTGCAAGCAGGGCTATTAAAGCATGGGGTTCTGGTTGTTGATGTACCGGTTGGTTAAGGATTGCTTCATAGCGTTTAGCCATACCTGATAGTTTAAGTTCCTGTAATTGTTCAAGCGTACTTTGCTGGTTCATGTTTTTGTTTTTTTATAATTAATAAATAAGATTGATTATTGATAACTATCCGGACCACGAAGATTGGGGTGGTCAGGTAGCCTAAACAAATCAGGGAGATAGCCATCCCTGAGTTGGTCGAGGTTGTTGATGAGTATGTTTTGGATCGTTCTATAATTAAATACATTGCCGGTCAATGCCCTTGAGCAGGCTGCCTGCAACCGTTCGGAACCATATTGTTGATGAAGTCGTAAAATTCCCCTGCAGGCATTGTATGTTTGTTCGGTATAGGCCCTGCTTTTTAAGACTTCATCCATGTAGCGTTCTACAAAAGGTCCAATGCGCATCGCCTGATCCAAAAAATAAGCAGGTGTCCATCCCTGTTGTTCAAAGTAGCGTTGGTGTCCCTGTGGCATATGATCTCCAACCGTAGTAAAGTCGTGTTTTTTATAACTGCGTCTATGCAGGGCAATACGCTTGTGTTGATAGTAAACCTCTACATTGTCGGTATCATAAACAGCACTGACCTGTTTGCCAATGAACTGATAAGGTACACTGTAGTGATGATAGTCTTCTCCCAGTGTGATATGATAATTTTTCTGCACCTTGGCCAG
Organism: Bacteroidales bacterium; assembly: GCA_036382355.1. Lineage (GTDB taxonomy): Bacteria > Bacteroidota > Bacteroidia > Bacteroidales > DASVHX01 > DASVHX01. Next base: position 1,364 of record DASVHX010000241.1, on the reverse strand, counting down.
CACGCGGTGTCTTATTACAAATTCTTCTGCCGGTAGTGGCTGCAATAATGATTTTTCTTCCAGGGTAAATTGCTCAAGGCGACTATAGTCTTTTAGCTGGAACAGTTTTTCATTATGTAAGGAAAGCTGTTTATTAACGGCCTCATTTAATTGGGTGATATAATAAAATATCTCATCACGCAGGGGTGCATAGATACGCTGATAGGCGATCTTCACCTCATTTTCTACTGCACCTTTATCTTTGGGCTTAGCTACCCTTGCGGCCAGCAAGGTAATATTATAGTGCAGCGCCCATTGCTGCAAAGCCTCACTGAAAAGCGGTTCATAACGGCAGGATTTTGTTACTACCTGCTTCATGTTATCAGTTTTTAAACTCAAGGGAACACCGCCAAAATAGGCCATGCACGCATTCAGCGCCTTGATTACCTGCGGAATGCCGGCATCAGGCAGCGCCATGGCAAAAGTATATTTGCTAAAGGGTAATACGCCAACCAGTACCGGACAAAAAATTACTTCGCCGGTGGTGCGGTCAACATAACTCATTTTATCTCCTGCAAAATCAACCATTACCATAGCGCCTGCAGTGTGAACCAGGTGCATACTGGCATTAGTAATCTTAGCGGCTTGTTTTAATAAAATACAAAACTGCGTATACCTAAAAGGATCAATCGATTCTTTTCGATATTCTTCCCAGAGTAATAGCCTGGTAACACCGGTGCGTTTAAGCTCACTCAGGAAGTAGGGCATGCGCACATCAAGTTCCTGCCTGCGGGCATTCCAGGGTAAAGACTTTACAACTACAGGGGCGTACACGATGGAAGCTAAATCTTCATCGGGAAGCTGACGAAGCGCTTCAAGAGAATACGGAGCATTTTTAAGCCGGGCTACATAAAAAGTTACCGTTTGCCTGGACAATCCGATCTGAACGGAGATGGCACGAAGTGAATATCCTTTTTCAAGAAGTTGAATAATACTGCGGATTTGTTGCATTGAAATCACTTTATTGGCCATACTTTTTTTACAAAGCAATGCCGTGAAAAAATGCTAACAACAAATCCAGTAAGAGTGGTAAACTTTGCGCCGTAATGTCAATCTCTGATTATCTGAAACTGGTAAACTTTGCTCTGAAATAATTTATCCAAATAAATACCAACTGGTAAACTATAGACTGAAACACTGGTAAACTTTGCTCTGAAATAAGTGGTAAACTATGATGCGTAATATCCACAAAGATAATTTAGCCCTTTTAGAGGCACAGCAAATAGCAACCGTAGTACTGCCCAAGGGCGGCAGACATACAAAAGAAGATACAAAACTCAGAAAGTAAACCAGGTTTTAAATTGCTTCGCCGAAAGCATTCAGCC
>DASVHX010000240.1:0-5332 GCA_036382355.1 Bacteroidales bacterium | reverse complement strand
TGGTGATTTTTAAAGAACCAAAAGTACATCAAGGGACAAGGGTGGATCAAGAGCTGAAATGCTCAATCTTTCATGGTATTACACGCTTTTTTCATAAGTACTTTTACGCAATGCAGGGGTGTAAAAAGTCAGCGAAAAGTTTACCGGTAGTGGTAAAAGAGATCAATGGAGTAAAGATTTCAGGAAAGCGGGAAAGCGCAGGTTAAGTGGGGATATCATCCGGGAATCTACCCGCGATGAAATGTCTGAGTTGAAAACACAGAACGATTAAACTTCAAAAGGAGATACTTACAAAAAAAGAAAATGAATTGTAATTGGCGGGATTGAATGTAGGTTTTAAGGGAATCAACTATCGGGTTGAACCAGATCATGGGGATCCCAATATTCCATTGATTCCAATACTAAATTGGAATAGTTTTGATTTTGTCCGGTTGTTCAGGATCAATTCAGAATTGCGGTATGGAACTGGATACTGACCAGGCAGGATCATTCACTGGGAATAACAGGAACCATTTTGGATAAACCTGGTACAATGAAAAAATTTAAGTTAGTAGTATAAAAAAAAGTCCAGGGTAAATACCTGGACTTTTTACATTTCCGATAATCTTCACTTCAGGATTATTTTTTCGGGTCTGCGTTCTTTTCTTCACCAGCCTTTACTGGTGGTAAGGGTTTTGGTGATTTTGATGCCGGGTCTGTGTTAGGCGGAATAGCTTGGGTTTTCTTTTGCTCAGCCGGAGTAACTTGCGTTACGATTTTACAGTTCTTATCAAAATTCAGGATGTGTTTTTCTTTCCCCTTTATTACTGTTACAATGTAAGTTATCTCACCCTTATTGTCCATTTTGAAGGCCTTTTCAATGTTGAAACCCTTCATATTCTGCATAACATAATCCGTCACACATTTCGGGAGATTAGCAGGTTTTACTTCGGTTTTGGTTTGTCCCAAAACAAATGTTGCAAATAATGCAACCATAAATGTTACCAATACTTTTTTCATAATTTTAAAATTTAAATGGTTAGGGCGTAAATGTGCGACGGAATTCTGTGTAAATTTTGAAGTCCGATCTTTCTCTGCTTACCATCCTTAGCATCCATATATTATACTATCCTGCTTTATTTTATTACCAGATACTACGAGCACATATCCTATATTCCCTTCTTCCTCCTGCATATCATACTTAATAAGTATATCACTTCAAATCCTTTACCAGACGCCATCTTGTGACCGTTTTCTTTCTCTTCACGCTGTAAACATTGTTACTGAACAACAATTTTTCTGATATAAATTTTCGTCCCGTTATACATTTTTATAACATAGATCCCTTTGCCATAGTATGATAAATCTATTTTGTTTGATGTTTGTTTGTTGAATTTAAAATCAGAATAAATCCGTTCTCCAGGTAAATTGTAAATTTCTACAGAGCTTATATTGCTGTTGCTGCTTATTGTAAACTTTCCACTGCCTGGATTGGGATAAACAGTAATACTTCCCTCCTGCACCATCAAGTCATTTATTCCCAGAGTCGTATGAAAATAATAGTAGGAACTATCCCCTCTCGTTACCTTAGTGCCAGTGCTATTCCAATATTTTCTTGAATCGCTTTTTATGAATTTATTTGCATCGTAGGTATTTGCGAATTGATAGGAATTCACCCAGGCGCTCCCGTCCCAGTTTTGGTATAATTGACTTGTCTTATTATTGTTTGCATCGTAGGTAATAGTGTTTTTAGAAAAATTCACCCAGGCGCTGCCGTTCCAGCTTTGACCTAATGCACTTGTCAGATTATTGTTGGCATCGTAGGTATAGATGTATTGCGAGGAATTCACCCATACGCTGCCGTTCCAGTTTTGGAATAAGAGACTTGTAAGATTATTGTTTGCATCATAAGTATAGCTGCCTTGAAAGGAATTCACCCAGGCGCTGCCGTTCCAGCTTTGCTCTATGGAACTTGTCAGATTATTATTGGCATCGTAGGTATCGATGTATTGCGAGTAATTCACCCATACGCTGCCGCTCCAGTTTTGCACTAAGCCACTTGTCTGATTATTGTTGGCATCGTAAGTGAAGATGTATTGCCAGGAATTCACCCATACACTACCGTTCCAGTCTTGGTCTAATTCAGTTGTCTGATTATTGTTGGCATCGTAAGTATAGTTGTTTTGATAAGTATTCACCCATACGCTGCCGTTCCAGTTTTGCTCTATAGAACTTGTCTGATTATTGTCGGCATCGTAAGTATAGGCGACTTGAAAGGAATTCACCCAGGCGCCGAGGCTCCAGCTTTGGCCTAATTCACTTGTCAGATTATTGTTGGCATCGTAGGTATTGGTGTGTTTAGTGGAATTCGTCCATCCGCTGCCGTTCCAGGATTGCCCTGTGGAATTTGTCTGATTATGTTTGGCATCATACACTATATCAATTAATTTAGCTACAATCTTCCATCCATTGCTGAGCGAATCCCATTGCCACGTGTAGATACTATCATATAGTTGGATTAATGAGCGCTGCGTAAATGTTTGATGTTTGTTGGATATTGGATGTTGCATGTCAGATGTTGGTCGTTTGCTTTGTGCATAAACATTTATTGATAATGCAAGGATTGTAAACAGTAGTGCTTTTTTCATTTTATTTATTTTTAATTTTCTCCTACTCATTTGGCTTTTCGGTATCGCCCCGTTTTTTGAATGGTCGCTGGTTTCCACTTTTTATTCTTTTTTGTCAGTCGGCACTGTCAAGAACAGTCAAAGTGTTTTTTCGGTGGTTTTCTTGTCCGTCTTTTCATTGGTGGACTTTATTAACTTTCCCGTTACGTTTATACGAACGTTATATGCGCTTAAGGTTACCACCATTAAGATTCCTGCACATTATGCTCCAGCGTTCAAGCCGTGCAAAGAATTTATGTTTTAGGTTTTTTAGAATAGAAAAGAACCTTATTATCCTTTCGCAATTCATACTTTCGTCTTGTTTCGGACTCTTTGCTTTTATCCGAAATAAAGATTATCGTTCTACCACCATCAAGGATTACGGGATATTTACCTATTAGTGACCCCGTTAATAGTTTTGAATCAGGGATCTTAAATCGATTATTTGCCAGACTCATCCTATTTTCCAGAGTGTCTTTTTTCATTTTTCGTTTGTTTTATTACAGAATATAAGATCTATGGTTTGCGCCCAAGGTACGGTTTATTTTTATACTTTTGAAAAATTAGTAATGAACAACGACTGGTCTTTGTTATTTTTCTGCTCGTCAGCGAACCACCAGACTGCCTTTTGCTATCAACGATCCAGGCAGGGCGAAATCGATTCTGGGGTTGTAGTCACCTTTATTGGGAAATTATGCAAAGAAGACTTACAATCTCTTATTTACCGAAATCCTGTATTGTTATTTACCGTTTACAATGCGACGATCTGGTATTTTTTTGTAACTTTGAAGGATGAAAACGACCTTTCCATTTCAATGGATCGTTCCGGCGATCCTCCTGGTCATGCCATTGGTTACCCCTGCCCAGCATACCGATATTCCCTTTGATAAAAAGGTACAGGGGCACCATGAAGTGCCTGACAATCCATACATGCCGGGCCCGGCGGGAAAAGGAACCACGGGCTATTCCCACCGGCTTAAGACCACAGGCTTTACCATGGTCCAGGTGAATGTGGATGCCAACGGGCAGAACATCGTAGGTGATGCTGCCAATGAGCCCTCCATGGCCATTAACCTGCTGGACCCCACCAAAATTGTCATCGGCTGGCGCCAGTTCGACAATGTGAACAGTAACTTCCGGCAGGCCGGCTATGGCTATTCTGCCGATGGCGGCCTGACATGGACGTTCCCGGGGAAGATCAATCCCGGAATTTTTCGATCCGACCCGGTGCTGGGCAGCGATTCATCCGGTGTCATTTACTATAACAGCCTGACACTCAATTTGGGAAATTATCTAACCAGGGTGTTCAGAAGCACCGACGGCGGAGCCACCTGGGATGCAGGTGTCGATGCGCATGGCGGCGATAAGCAGTGGATGACCATCGACCGCAGCGGTGGGATCGGTCTCGGCAACATCTATTCCTCCTGGACCTCCTATTACAGTTCCTGCCAGCCGGGCTTTTTCACACGTTCTACTGATGGAGGAAATAGCTATCAAAATTGCCTCTACATAACAGGGGAGCCTTACTGGGGAACCATGACCGTTGGGAATAACGGGGAATTGTATATCACGGGAGCCGGTTCATGGGGAAGTGCGGTCGTGGTAAAATCGATTAATGCCCGTGATCCGGGCTCGGTACCGGGCTGGGCTAGTTCTGTCCAGGTCGATCTTGACGGTTATATCGCATACGGGGAATTGGTCAATCCCGATGGATTACTAGGACAGGTAAACATCGATGTGGACCGGTCCACCGGTCCCGGCCGCGATAATGTTTACGTGCTGGCCTCGGTGGTACGGTACTCAAACGCCGATTCAGCCGATGTGATGTTTTCAAAAAGCACCGATGGCGGGCTCCACTGGAGTACTCCCAAACGTATCAACGATGACCAGGTCACAAACAACTATCAGTGGTTCGGGACCATGTCAGTGGCACCAAATGGCAGGATCGACGCCATATGGCTTGATACACGCGATTCACCACCGGATTCCCTCCTTTCGGCACTCTATTATTCCTATTCCCTGGACCAGGGAGAGACCTGGTCGGCCAATGAGAAACTCTCCCCTCTGTTCGACTCACATGTTGGCTGGCCAAATCAGCGGAAGATGGGGGATTATTTTGATATGAAGTCGGATGAGAATGGCGCTCATCTTGCCTGGACCAATACGCTGAACGGTGAAGAGGATGTCTATTACAGTTATATTACCATCATCACCGGTATTGAACCGGATCAGGGAGAGGCGAACAGGTATTCCCTGGCTTGCAGCCCCAACCCCTTCCTCGCACAAACCACAATACAGTATAAAACACCGTCGGCTGGCCCCGTTACACTTTCCATTTTTACTGTTTATGGACAGGAGATCAAAACGTTGGTCGAAAAGGTACAGCCCGCCGGAAGCTATTCCATTCTACTTCCCGGTGATGGTCTGCCGGCAGGGTTTTATTTGTGCCGGTTAAAGGCAGGATCACACACGGAAACCACCCGCATGGTCAGGTTAAAGTGATTGCTGGGCTCTCCATATTATGCTTTTAAGATCTCACTCAGTTGGTGCCTTCCAGCAGCCTGAAGGGATATAGCCAGCTTTATTTGGTACGCTGTTTTTGAGTCAGTCAGCTGATCACTTGATAGTTGGGTTGAAACTTTGAAGGTGGTGTAACTTTAGTTTGCAGTTCTGAGTCCTCAGTATTG
>DASVHX010000239.1:0-5504 GCA_036382355.1 Bacteroidales bacterium | reverse complement strand
GTAAAGGTAGATGCCAGCGAATACGAAGGCTGGTGGTATGAAGGTGGCGGCATTTACAGGCATGTTTGGCTTATTAAAACTGACAGGCTGCACGTTGACCGGTTTGGCACTTACGTTACTACACCTTCCATTTCATCAAACGAAGCTGTTGTTAGTATTAAGACTACATTGAAGAATGAATACAAGGTGGCTAAGAACTTTGCCCTCCTTTCACAAATTATAAACAACAGAGGTGTTGTACTGCACTCGGTTACTTCATCTCAAAGGATTGAACCATTTAGTACAACTGAAATTGCACAAACAGCAACAATACAAAAGCCATTACTCTGGTCGCCGGAAACGCCAAACTTGTACAAAGTACAAACTGAAGTTATTGAGGAAGGAAATATTATTGACAGTTATGAAACTACTTTTGGAGTAAGAACTATAGAAATCAACCGCAATGGAGTTTTTCTGAATGGCAAACTATATCCTGTAAAGGGAACAGCCAATCACCAGGATTTTGCGGGCATAGGTGTTGCTCTTCCCGATAAAATAAATGAATACAAATTAAGGCTGTTGAAAGAAATGGGCAGTAATGCTTACCGCAGTGCCCATCATCCGCCTACTCCGGAACTCCTCGATATGTGCGACAGTATGGGATTACTTGTGCTGGATGAAAACCGTTTTCTCAGCAGCAGCGATGAAGGGTTGAAAGACCTAACAACTATGCTGTACCGCGACCGGAATCATCCTTCCATATTCATGTGGTGTATGGAAAATGAAGAATGGATCCAGGGCACGGCCATGGGTACGCGAATACTTGAAACAATGGTTGCTACAACTCATAAAATTGATCCTACACGCCTGGTAACGGCAGCTATGAACCATGCACGAAATGATGGCGGATATGCCGATGTGCAGGATGTTGTGGGATATAATTATGGAGACAAAGGATTGGCCTATGTAAAGGATCACGAAAACTATCCCAATCGAATATTGTTTTCAACCGAATCGACAAGTTTCGTCTCTACACGTGGAGAGTATGAAAACAATTGGGAGAAGGGATATGTATCTAACTTACAGAAATGGGAACCCAACTGGGGCCCATTTCCGGGAGAGGATTGGGCCGATGTAGTAAAATATCCTTTCCTTGGCGGCACATTCGTATGGAGCGGATTTGATTACAGAGGTGAACCAACACCTTATCGATGGCCATGTGTTTCCTCGCATTTTGGTATTATGGATATATGCGGTTTTCCCAAGGATGGATATTATGCGTACAAAGCCGCCTGGTCAAATGAATCTGTAGTCCATATATTCCCCCATTGGAACCTGCCTACCGGACAGGCAGGTTGGTCCGGAAAAGAAAGTAAACTTCAAAAGGTGCAATGCTATACCAACTGCGAAGAGGTTGAGTTGTTCCTGAATGGAAAAAGTATGGGAAAGAAAAAAGCAATTCCTTACACGAAGCTTGAATGGGAACTTAGTTATCAACCCGGAAGATTAGAAGCCCGTGGCTATAATAAAGGGAAAATGATTTCAAAAGATATTGTAGAAACAACTACAGCTCCGGCACAGTTAGCGTTGAATAGCGATTGCAATAAACTAAAAGCTGATGGTTGTGATGTTGCTGTTATTAGAGTAGCGATTAAAGATGCAAAAGGCAGAGTGGTACCAACTACAGATAATCTTGTAAAGTTTTCAATCGAAGGCCCAGGAAAAATAATTGGTACAGGCAATGGTAATCCAAGCAGTCACGAACCTGATAAAGCAAGTCAGCGAATGGCTTTCAATGGATATTGTTTAGTATTGGTACAGTCCGAAAGACAAGCTGGTGAAATCAGGCTAAAAGCAAGTTCTGAAAAGCTTAATGGAGCAGAGGTGGTAATTAAAGTAGAATAGAATTAAATGTTTTTGAATCAAATATATTGTATGAATTAAATCGGCTAAGGGAGTTGGACCAAATGATAGGTATGAAAAAAAGAACAGATAAATTCGAAATGTTATCCGGTATTATTCTACCAGTTTTGATTTTTCTGGGTTTTCAAACCATTGCAATAAATGCATTTTCTGGTACTCCATGCCGGATTGAACTTGCAGAAAATTGGAAACTCATGTCTTCAAAGAATTTGCAGGCAGAAGGTGCTTCCATTTCGATTGCTTCATTTCAGGATGACAAATGGTATCCAATCCGCCGGATGCCGGCTACAGTGCTTCAAATACTCCAGGAAGATGGCCTTTATCCCGACTTGTATTTTGGTAAAAATATGCGGGAGAAAGTTCCACAGGATTTATACAAGCAGGATTGGTGGTATCGCACAACATTTAACGCACCGGTTAGTGGTTTTTACACGCTTGAATTTCCCGGAATTAATTATAGGGCCGAAATATGGCTCAATGGCAATAAAATTGCCGATAACAAAGAAGTGGTGGGTATGTATGCGGCTCACGAATTTAATGTTACTCAATGGATCAAAAAAGGAGCAAAGAACGTGCTTGCTGTAAGAGTAACTCCCGAGCAAAAAATTCAGAATGTAAACGGTGTGGAATTGGCAGATAGCTGGTTCGATTGGATTAACTGGAAATATCTCGGATATAATGGCCACCCTAATGAGCCGAAGTATGGTTCCATGACGTCTTTTGTTCCTGACCGCAATGCGGGCATCTGGAAACCTGTTTATTTACACATGACGGGCAGTGTTTCAGTCAACCATGCGCTGGTAAATTCGGAATTGTCGCTGTCCGATTCCATTGCCAAGCTTACTGTCTTTACAAGCCTGCACAATCTCTCGGAAAAACCCGTATACGGTATATTAAAAGGAACTATTTCCCGAAAGGGGAAACCATCAAATCACATAGAGCAATCAATTAATCTCTCGCCAAATGAAGAGCGTGAGGTTGTTTTCACCCCTGATAATTTTCAGGAACTGGTAGTAAAAAATCCGGATTTGTGGTGGCCCTATACCATGGGAGCTCCGAATCTGTACAACCTTCATTTTGAATTTGTACAGGATAATGTAGTTTCAGATAGTTCCCATATTCGCTTCGGTATCCGAAGCATCACGCAACATCGTGATAGTAATGAAAAATTTCCCCAAATGGAGGGCGGTAACTTTTATCTGAAAGTTAATGGCCGTGATTTTTTGGTGCGTGGTGGCGATTATACTCCAGACCTTCTCTATCGGTACGATCCGGAACGTGAAAAGGATATTTTGCGATACGTGAAAGACCTTGGCATTAACTTTCTTCGTTGGGAATCAAAAATATCCAGTGAACACATTATTGATTTGGCCGATGAGCAGGGCATTCCGCTTATGTTTGGTTGGATGTGTTGTAACCAGTGGGAAAAATGGGACCAATGGGATGATGAATGCCGTTGTGTGGCATCTGAGAGTCTCCGGTCGCAAATTCAGATGCTGCGTCACCATGCCTCAGTATTTGTATGGTCAAATGCAAGTGATGGAATACCGCCTGAAAAAATTATCAAAGAATACAATAAAATTTTATCCGAACTGCACTGGCAAAACGCTAAAGTGAATACTGTTTCAGCTTTTGCAAAAGACTCGGCCGGGCATCGTGTATGGGATGGCATCCGAATGGAAGGTCCCTATTGCTGGCGCCCACCCAGTTACTGGTTCGGCGGAAAATATCCTGCAACCCTCGGTGCTACAGTTGAGCAGGGTGACAACGAACAAATTCCCACATTGGAGAGTCTCAGGAAATTCATACCTGAAGACAAGCTTTGGCCAATCAATGATACATGGTATATGCATGCAGGTGCCTGGTCGGCTAACTGTTCGCTCGGCAATATTCAACTCGCTTTGGAAAAACGTTACGGGCCTTCAACAAACATTGAGGACTTTGTACGCAAAGCCCAGCTTGCCCATTACGAAAACGTCCGTGCCCAATTCGAAAGTTTTGCCGCGTCTGGTTGGGCTTCTCACAAAATGACTGTTTATTGGATGTTAAACAGCCACTGGCCATCGTTTTACGGTAACCTCATCGATTATTACATGAGCCCCGGTGCTGTGTACTATGGAGCTAAAAAGGGTTTACGGCCACTCTCCGTGGTTTTCGATTCCTATGCAACCGGCGACAACAGCAAAGCCAATATTATCGTTTTCAATCAAACTCCCAGCAACGTTGATGGATTACGTGTTCGTGTACGTGTATATGACATTGATGGTAAATTGCGTGACGACCGCTCAGTAAACGACATTTCGGTATCTTTCAATGGTACAAACCAGGTAATGTCGCTATTGAAGTATCCGGAGAGTTCACCGGTGTTTTTTGTCCGCTGCCAGTTATTTGATAAAAGCGGCAAACTCGTTGTGGACAACACGTATTGGAAATCGCAAAAAGATGATGATGTAGGACCTCAAAAAAATGACTATTACACAACCTTGCAACAGGAAAAATGGTCGGATATGACCGCGTTAAATAGCATGCCTGCCGTGAAAGTTGAAATTGAAGCGCAGCAAAAAAAGGTAGGAGCGGAAACCCATGTCACCATTCGTTTGCATAACCCATCATCGCACATAGCATTTTTTGAAAGGGTCACGGTTTCTGAAACTAAAGATGGCAATGAAATCCTTCCGATTAAATACAGCGATAATTATGTTACTGTTTTTCCGGGTGAAACGGCTGAGATTCACGGAACGGTATGGAAGAATGTCAGGGCAAATTGGATTAAAATAGAGGGATATGATACTCCAACCATTTCTGTACCTCTAAAATAAATTAAAAGAAAATCTGGCATTAAAACTATAACTATAATGAGCTTAATAAAGTCAGACTTCTTAAAGTATTCATTCAGGAAATCTCTAAAATTTTCATGGAGAAAAATAGTATGACAAGATCTCGTATTATGGGAATGATGCTCTGCATCTGTGTAATTAAATTTTCGTATGCCCAAATAAAAGCTCCTGCATCATTTGGCCCTGTTTCATCAGCCAATCAAATGCGGTGGCAGAAAATGGAATATTATTCTTTTGTTCATTTTTCCCTGAACACTTATACCGACCACCTTCCAGTTAATTTATTAGAGAAGTATAATGATGAACTAAGATTGGAAACTATAATCGATACAGAATGAAAGATCATTTCGGAAGATTAGTTTTTTTAACCGCAGCTTTTCTTGCATTTGCTCCGCTTACAATTAATGCTCAGGCGCAAAACGATTGGGAGAATCCGCAAATCCCTGGCATCAATAAAGAAAAGCCACATGCGGGTTTCTTCATGCAAAAAGAAAAGTTCTCCAATCCAAATGTTGTATCATTGAATGGTGTATGGAAGTTTAAATGGTGGCCCAATCCGGATCAGCGGGAAAAAGATTTTTATAAGACAAACTATGATCTCTCTGAGTGGAGCGATATACTCGTTCCCGGCAATTGGCAGATGCAGGGTTTTGATCTGCCTGTGTTTGTAAACATTCCTTATCCATTCAAACGCGACGCTCCTTTAGTAAAACAGGAGTTACAAATACCAAAACAACTAATTCATTTTTTACATGGCAATTGCAG
>DASVHX010000238.1:0-3844 GCA_036382355.1 Bacteroidales bacterium | reverse complement strand
TGTACCGCGTTAATCCAGAAAAAGTGAAGGGATATGTTCAATGGGATAAGATAAGGGAAGAACAACCTTTTTTCGAAAAAGAAGGTTGGGAACAAGTACCGGTGTTTGTTTCGAAGAATTATCCCGGAAGAGCGTTTTTTTCCGATCCGCTTCACGTCGATATCAGCATTGTTCATAATGATATGCTCGATACTGAAGCTTTCAAAAACTGGCAGCCTCATCTGGCTTCATCTCTTTTTCTGCTCGAAGATGACAAGTACATCTGTGGGAGCGAAGTGGAGAAAATGTCAAAATCCAAGTATAACGTTCAAAATCCTGATGACCTCATCGATCGTTACGGCGCTGATACCTTGAGGATGTACGAAATGTTCCTGGGCCCTATCGAACAGTCGAAACCCTGGGATACCAGCGGCATAGAAGGTGTATCGCGATTTATTCGTAAATTATGGCGGCTCTTCCACGACAAGAATAACGACTTCCTGGTTTCGGATGAAGAGCCTACAACTGCCGAATGGAAAGTTATTCATAAAACGATTAAAAAATTACAGGAGGATACCGGGCGCTTTTCATTCAATACTGCAGTAAGCTGTTTCATGATTTGTATAAACGAACTTTCTGAACTCCACTGCAACAAGAGAGCTGTGATGGAAAACCTGGTCATAATTCTATCGCCTTATGCACCGCATATTGCCGAGGAACTCTGGAACCTGCTTGGACACAATGGCAGTGTGGGACAGGCTGGTTTCCCCGATTTTATTGAATCATATCTGACAGAGGATAATTTTACCTATCCTGTATCGTTTAATGGGAAGACACGCCTGATGCTGAGCCTGCCGGCTACAATGACGGCTGCCGATGTGGAACAGGCCGTTTTAGCCGCACCCGAAGCACAAAAATGGCTGCAGGGTGCAACACCTAAAAAAGTGATCGTGGTGCCACGCAAAATTGTTAATTTAGTGTTGTAATTTATGCCACGAAAAAATCCTTTCCGGTTATGGCTTGTTTTTTGATTCGTTGTATCTAAATAAATTTATTATGCGAAAAGCTGGTTTTCTGATTATGGTGCTTATTATTTCTTCAACTGCCTTGTTTGCACAAAAGTTTCGCACAATAAAAAACCATGCTTTCCGTAGAGGCGAAAAACTCGAGTATAAGGTATATTATCATTCAGTATTGACGGGCGATGTAACTGCCGGCACCGGCACACTCGAAGTACAAGCTGATAATCGGAAATTCAACAACCGCAATACCATGCATATCATTGGTATCGGCCACTCCAAAGGTGCTTTCAATTGGTTCTATAAAGTTAATGATCGCTTTGAGACTTATATAGATGAAGAAGGATTGTTCCCCTGGATGTTCATAAACCGCACACGCGAAGGAGGATATAAAAAGGATGATGATATTACTTTTCATCAGGACGACGGAAAGGCTGTAAGCCGCAATGCCGTTACACGTCTGCCCGAAAATGTCCAGGATTTTCTTTCTGGTTTTTATTACGCCCGAACTCTTGATGTCTCCAAAGTAGCCGAAGGTGGTAGCTTTACTGTTCCTTTTTTCCTTAACGATACCGTGTATAATTCACGCATTATTTATGAAGGCAAAGATGTTATCACAACTGAACTTGGCACCTTCAACTGTCTTAAATTTAAACCAATGGTGGTTAAGGGAGATGTATTCAGCGATCCTTATCCCATGACAATATGGGTTACAGACGATCGCAACCGTGTGCCTATTCTCTTCGAATCAGCAGTAATTGTTGGTAAGGTAAAAATGGAACTCATCAAATATACCGGCCTGGCCAATCCATTTAATGCTAAAGTGAAATAGCCGGCATTATTCCCCTTCGATCTGTTTTATTAAAAAATACTTCCCAGCCTCGTGTGAAATTTCACAACCTCTTACTTCTATAGGTCAGTATATTCCTTATTTTTATGAAATGCCTTTAAATTTCAGCTTTATGAAGTATTCATTCATCATCCTCTTCATCATGTCCAGCCTGGGCTCTTTCGGTCAGCATATATATCAGCAGGAATGGAAGGACGTTGATTCACTTTCGGGCCTTGGACAACCGAAGTCGGCACTAGAATTGGTTGAGAGAATATACCAGTCGGCAAAAGCGAAAAAAGACGCTCCGCAATTTGCAAAGGCATCGCTATACAAAATAAAGCTTCAGTCCGATTTTGAAGAGGATTACATGGTAAATGCCATTGCATCGCTCGAAATGGATGTAAAAACAACGCCTTCGCCGCTTAAGCAAGTAATCCATTCCATGCTGGCCGAGTTATATTGGGGATACTACGAGCGCAATCGTTACATGTTTCTGAACAGAACCGAGACCATAAGCTATGAACCCGGTGATATCAAGACCTGGAGCCTGAAAAAACTATTACAGGTTACCATTCACCATTACACGCAATCGCTCGAAAGTCCGGCTAATCTTAGGTCTACATCATTGAATATGTACGATGACATTTTGCTTTCGCAGAAAGATTCCAGAAAATTCAGACCTACACTTTATGATTTCCTGGCTCACCGAGCCGTCGATTTCTACATGAATTCCGAATCCGGCCTTACGCAGCCGTCTTATGTTTTCAGAATTGATAACCCGCAATACCTCGCTCCGGCACAGGACTTTGCCGGGTTAAAGATAGCAACAAATGATTCCCTTTCCTTCGAATTCCATGCACTGCAATTATTGCAGGATCTGATCGGTTTTCATCTCACCGATAAAGACCCGCTCGCGCTGATTGACGTTGATCTGAAACGTTTAAAATTCGTTTACGAAAACACGGTCATTCCGCTGAAAGACAGCATTTACCTATCCACACTGCACGCCCTGGAACAGAAATATTCCAATCACCCCAGCTCCACAGAAGTATCTTACGAAATTGCCAGTGTTCTCAATGCTTCAGGGCAGCTTTACCAACCACTCGTTTCCGACGATCATAAATGGGACCTGAAAGAAGCGCTTGGCATTTGTGATAATGCCATCAAACGCTTCCCCGAAAGTGATGGTACAGCCAATTGTAAATACCTGAATGAACTTATTCGGCAACAAGCACTCGAACTGACGCTGGCTTACGCCAATGTGCCGGATAAACCATTTATAGGCCTGGTTGTATATCGCAATATTCCAAAGGTATATTTCCGCCTGCTGAAGACTTCGCCCGAGCAGGACCGCGAATGGCGAGAGACTGGCGTAAATGAAAACCTCTACAAAAACTACCTGGCGCTACCAGTCGAAAAAAGCTGGTCGGTGAACTTGCCTGGTGATGGAGATTTCCAGGCACATAAAGTTGAAATCAGGATACCAGGGCTTGCTGCTGGATATTACGTTTTATTATCATCCACAGGCAGCGATTTTATTAAGGATGCCAGCATCATGGCAGCAAATAACTTCTGGGTAACCGGCATAAGCCACATCAGCCGGCAAACTGATGAAGGTGCTTATGACATTTATATGGCCGATCGGCAGGAAGGAACTCCATTAAGCGGCGTGAAAGCCAGCACTTATTACCGCGAATATAACTATACTTCCCGCAAATATGAAAATAAGGTTGGTGCGGTTTATACTTCAGGCAAGGATGGATTCATTGCCATTCCTTCCTCCGAAAAGAAAGGGCGCAGTAATTCTTTCTATATCGATTTTCGGAAGGGAAAAGATCGCTTAGCAACTGAAAACTATTTTTATCAAAATCCTAATGCGCCATACGAACCACGTGTTATAACTACCACTTATTTCTTTACCGATCGGGCCATTTACCGGCCCGGACAAACGATCTATTTTAAAGGAATTGTATTGGAAAAACAGGGTGACGAAATACATGTTAAAACGAAATTC
>DASVHX010000237.1:0-7149 GCA_036382355.1 Bacteroidales bacterium | reverse complement strand
ACCTCAAAAGTGGGAGACATTAAGTTACGCTGGTTTAGCATAAAAAAATAATTAACATTACAAATTGCAAAGTTATGACCGAAGAAATCATTATTGCCGGGTTTGGTGGACAAGGAGTGCTTTCCATGGGAAAGATATTGGCTTACTCAGGCGTAATGCAAAATAAAGAAGTGAGTTGGATGCCATCCTATGGGCCCGAAATGCGCGGTGGTACAGCCAATGTTACGGTAATCATCAGCGACGAGCGCATCAATTCACCTATACTTAATGTATTCGATACGGCCATTATCCTCAACCAGCAATCAATGGATAAATTCGAAACATCTGTAAAACCTGGAGGACTGCTCATTTACGATCCCAACGGAATTACGCGCCATCCCGAACGACGCGACATTAACATCTATACCATCGAAGCCGCTGATGCCGCGGGTAAACTGGGATTATCCAAAGTATTCAACATGATTGTACTGGGTGGCTTCCTGAAACTTAAACCATTGGTAGATCCCGAATTTATTCACAAAGGACTCCAGAAATCTCTTCCTGCCCGCCATCATATGATGATTCCTGAAAACGAAAAAGCCATCGAAAGTGGCAAGGAACTTATTAAGGCTGTGCATTTGGTTGCTTAATTTGTTCATTTAGAAAACTATTCCATTTTTAAAATAAGAATGATGATTAACGATTGCTGATTTTAGAAATAACGGAACTTTTAAAATCAAAAATCGTTAATCCTTGCTCTGAAATCCTTGTTTTGAAATCCTTGTTTTGAAATCCTTGTTCTGAAATCATTTATTTGAAAATTTCGGTTTTTTTATACAAGTATTAATTATTTAGATTTCATTAAACACAAAGTCCGGTTAAGACTTTCAGTTATTTCTCGCAGTTCTACATTTCTGTAATAGATGGATTTTCAACCCTATTCGCCCGGTCAAGGCAATGATGTTCTTTTCGATTTCCTCGAAGAGAAAGCCGATCAGTATAACAATCCCATTTTCATAGAAAGCGATCCAATCTCCATTCCACATTTGTTCCAACGAAAAGAGGATATTGAAATCGCTGCTTTTTTTGCCGCTACCATAGCATGGGGACAACGACCGACCATTATCCGCAATGCCCAAAGGCTCATGCATTTGATGGATGATAGTCCTTACGAATTTATTACCGGAACTGTGCCTTCCGATCTTACCCGTTTTTCCTCCTTTGTTCATCGCACATTTAAGGGTGAGGATGTGATGTTCTTTGTCCATTCCCTGCAAAACATTTACAGAAATCATGGTGGACTCGAAACTGTTTTCAACCATACATTAAATGAACCCGGCGCTGATGCAAAGGATGGGTTACAATACTTCAGGCAGGTTTTCTTTAGCATTCCATTTCCAAATCGTACAAGAAGGCATGTGGCTGATGTAATTGCAGGATCGGCTGCCAAGCGGTTGAATATGTTTCTCCGCTGGATGGTAAGAAATGATAAAAGAGGCGTTGATTTTGGGATATGGAAAGGTATCGGAATGAATAAGCTGTATTGTCCGCTGGATGTGCATTCCGGTCAAGTAGCGCGAAAACTTGGCCTGTTAAGCCGCACACAAAACGACTGGAAAGCTGTGGAAGAACTTACGGCTGCATTGCGTACATTTGATCCTGATGATCCGGTAAAATATGATTTTGCCCTTTTCGGATTGGGCGTTTTCGAAAAATTCTAAGAATGAAAGATTCAATCCGCAATACCGCGCAGTTGAATGAACTGATCGCTGCAAGCAAAGGCTTGATTCTATATTTCTATAGTGATGATTGTGCTCCGTGCATCAGCCTGAGACCAAAAGTGAAGGCAATGGTGGATGAGTTTTTTCCGTTGCTTCAACTGGAATTTATTGATTCGATGAAATATCCTGAACTGCCTGCAGTACTCGCAGTATTTTCCAGCCCTTCACTATTGGTATTTTTTGAAGGGAAAGAATTTGTGCGCGAGAGCAAATACGTTTCAATCGAATCCCTGCAGGAAAAAATCGAACGTTATTATGCAATGGTTTTTGGGGTTTGAAATTCTCTGATAGTTCCTTTGTCGCGGCGGAACGACCAGATCATCACAAAAACAGCAATGAGCGCAAATGACGCACCCACCATAAAAGTGAATTCAAACCCGTACATTTCGTAAAAGATTACGCCAAGGATTGGCGCAAAAACAGCCCTAGTTCCGGTAAGGAAAAGATGTACGCTCTGATAATCTGCCGCCTCTTCGGGTTTACAAAAGTATGCCGAACCAATACTCCACAGTAATGACATGGTTGCTGCAAACAGGCTTTGGCCCACGATATACAGCAGCAGAAAATAGTAAATCCGTATGCCGAACACTTCGGTATAGCCCGGAAACCAGGAAGTGAGTGCAAGCGAAAGCAGGTACAAAAAAGTTGTAGCAAAGGTGATGGCTGCAAATTTTCGCGGATCGATGCGACCCAGCAACCGGCCAAAAAACGGTATCCATAACAGCGCCAGCACATTATAGGAATTCTTATAGAATGCCACGCCTGAATAATTAAGGTGAAGCGAACGCTCGAAGAACAACGTGATAACTGTAATCGTGCTCATGAATGCGAAACCGTAAAACAGGAATCCAACTTCGAAATGTTTGAAAGCTTTATTTCCGCTCCATGTGTGGTACATATTGATGCCTGATTCCAGGATGGAAGTAAAGAACTTCTTTGCCTGCGCATAAGATTCTTTTTCCTCATAAGGAATACCGGAAAGCATTACGAGTGATACAAACCCCAATACCGCGATTATTGGGAATACCCATCGAAATGCGAAATTATCAGCATCCAGAAGCAATCCATAAACAAAGGTGGTAAGCAACATCACTACTTTGTTCCAGAAAGTAGCGAAGCTGTATAATTTCCCGAATACCTCAATCCGATAGTTATGTTTTAACAGCAGGTTAATCACAGGGAAAATGGCCGGATTTCCAAGGTAGTAAACCAGGAAAACAGCCAGGAAAATATAATGATACACCGAGTCGCCCGACATGGCAGCATGTGTGCCAGGAAAAAACACAAGCACAAAAAGTGGAAGTCTCGTGAGTAAACCTGTAACGCGAAGTAATTTCACTTTACTTCTGACTCGTTTCAGCATTTCGTTAAAGGCCAGCAGCACCAGAAAGACCAGCACCGAGAATTGGAAAAGAACACTTAACTGATAACTGCTCCCGTGCAAACTTTTGATAAATACAAACTCGTTGAGCGCCAAAACACCGGCAATCGCCCCCTCCAATATAGAATATACCGTATGAATATGAAATACACGCCTTTCGCCCGCAGTCAAATCTAATTTTGAACTTTTAAAAGGCATGAGTTTTTTAAATTATTGATAAGAAAAATTCCGGAAATACAAAGCATGCAAATTCCCGGAGGGAAACAATTTGTGTGAACTTATACTTTATCCAGGAAAGGCGCAACTATTCGGCGTACTTCTTCTAGTTTTTGCTGAAGCAGGTCATCTGTCAGTGCTTCTGCCAGGAAACGCAGGTAAGGTTCGGTATTGGAAGGGCGGACATTAAACCACCACGACGGAAACTCCAACCTGTAACCATCAAAATCAAAATCTGCCAAAGGTTTTTCCTCAGCGCTAAAATAATTCCTGAGTGCGTCCATAGCACCGCTTTTATCCTGGATCCTGAAATTTATCTCGCCCGAATTGGCATAGACAGAGATACCGTCAATGACCTGAGAAACAGTTTTGCCTTCACGGATAAATCCGCCTAAAACATTTAATAAAAGCATGCTTGCCAGCAATCCGGAGTCAGAATAGTAGAAATCTCTTAAGTAATAATGCCCGGCAAGTTCTCCCCCGAATATGCCATTAATCTCACGTAGTTTTGGAGTAGCATAGGCCCTGCCAACACGCCAGGTATTCATTTTGAAGCCAAGTTTTGCCACATATTCGCCAACAGCTTTTGAGGTACGAATATCCTGAAGAACATTGCCAGTTTCTTTGCCGGCATAATAATGTGCCAAAACACCAATCATCAGGTCTGGTGAGATAAAGTGACCTTTTTCATCCACGAACATTACGCGATCAGCATCACCATCATAAATAACACCAATGTCGCATTTTTCTGAAAGCACCTTTGATATCAAACCATGCAGGTTTTCTTGTTCCAGCGGATTAGGCTCGTGGTTTGGGAAACTTCCATCTAAATCATCATAAATATAAACCGGATCATGCCCGAGCAAATCTTTTACAAACAAGGCAGCCATGCCGTTGGAACAATCCACTGCAATTTTCATTCCTGTAAGATCAGGAATATATTTACTTAAGAAGATCAGATAATCAGTTTTAATGTCAAATGGTAGTATTTTTCCTTTGGTTTCCGAAACGACAATGGGTTCCGTCTTCATCCAGGTTTCAATTTGCTTCAGGCCATTGTCGTAACCCACAGGCAGAGCATCGTGCATGGAAACCTTCATGCCATTGTATTCCGCTGGATTATGCGATGCCGTTATCTGCACCGAGGCTTCAAATTTATGAAATGCGGTGCCCCAATAAATCATTGGGGTTGTAGCCAGCCCGGCATCAAACACATCGGCACCGGTATCAGTAATTCCCATGGCCAGGTATTCGAATATTTCGTCGGATGATAAACGAACATCCCGTCCAACCAGTATTTTCTTAGTATGTAATAAACGGGGGAGGAAGTATCCGATCTTGTAGGCATCGTCCTTGTTAAAGTCGGTAGGGTATTTTCCCCGTATATCGTAGGCTTTAAATGCTGACATCGTATAATTAGTTAGCGAGAGGAAGTATTAAATGAGATTATTAAGTGCAATTGTTATTGGTTTTAATCACCATCAAAAGAACTTTAGCTGCAAAAAAAGAAAAAGCAGCGAAAGTGATTAATGGAATCCTTCAAATAATTTGATGAAAATGATCAGTCTACTTCATGATATTTCGCTGATTGAGAGCCTGTTGATAGCGGGCTGCATTAAGTGCATGTCCTTCGGCATCAATAGCAAAGTTATGGTATCCCGAAAAGTCTTCGCGAGCGCAAAAGTACATGTAATTATGCTTACGATAATTCAGCACGGCATCAATGGACGAAATAGAAGGAAGGCAAATGGGGCCGGGGGGAAGTCCCAGATACATATAAGTATTATAAGGTGAATTAATTTTCTTGTATTCATTAAGCACACGTTTTATCGAGAAGTCTCCAAGTGCGAAAACCAGTGTGGGATCGGCCTGTAGCACCCAGTTCCTGTGTAGCCGGTTAATATAAACACCTGCAATATCGGGTTTTTCCTTATCGCGGTTAGTTTCTTTTTCCACGATAGAGGCCAGTGTCATTACTTCAGTGCGGTTCAGGCGAATTTCGGCCAGTTTAGCCACCCGGGCATCGTTCCAGAATTTCTTATATTCCCGTGCCATCCGTTCAACAAAATCTTTCGCCGTAATATTCCAGTATACCTCATAAGTATTTGGGATGAATAGTGTTATTACATTGCGGGGCGTCATACCCATTGTGGTTACATAATTTGAATCGTTCAGCAACTTGATAATTGAGGTGGAATCGGCTTCAATTTCCTTACTGATGCGGCCTGCAAGCTCTTCTTTGTTGCGGATGTTGTTGAATACAAGTTTTACTGCATCCTGGTTGCCAGAGCGCAATTTATTGATGATGCTGGAATTGCTCATGCCATCCACAATCTTGTAACCTCCGGGTCTGATATGACTGGGGTATCTTTTAAATTGCGCTATCCATTCGAAGGAGTTCCGGTTCACGATCAATCCATTATGAAATAGGATCGACTTCACTTCCTCATAATTAGCATTGGTAGGGATGTAAACATATGTCGGGGATTTCCCTTCCAGCCAAACATTCGAAGCATAGAACGACCGGTATGCATAGTAACTGGCGGAAACCCCAAGAATAATTACGATCAGCAGGAAATTGCGCAAGATGCGATTGAATATCGAACGTTTCTTGTTCCTCCGTCGGATACCAGCATAGTAATCTTTCATATTCAATAGGTTTTAGAATATTAAATTAAGGTCGTTCAGTCCTGATGCATTGCAACAATAATTCATTATGCCATCCTTCGTTGTGCCAGAGCCAATCTTTTTTTTCTCCGCATTTTTCAAAACCATGTTTATTGAAGAGTGCAATACTATTGTTATTCTCTGCATCAATGTTGCAATAAAGCTGGTGAAGATCAAGCAGGGTAAAAGCATAATTTTTTAACAACCCCAATGCTTCTGATGCATAGCCTTTGCGTCTCTGTGCATTTGTTATTAAAATTCCAACTCCGGCGCGGCGGTTAAAAGGATCAAAGTCGAATAGATCGATACTTCCGATAGCAGGAGTTAAATCTCCCGGATCGTTAAGCTCGATCATCAGGCGAAGTTGCTTGTTCGTATAGATATCATTCTGAGCATTCAGCAGGTATTGTTCTAGCAAGAATCGCGAAAAAGGAGTGAAGGTGTTGCCTAAATGCCATATAGCTGGGTCATTTTCCCAATCATAAAGCAAGTCAAGATCTTCAGGCTCCAAGGCGCGAAGATGAATTTCCGGACCTGTCATTATACCATCAGATTTCGATTTCGCCACTGTATACAAATGTTGCCGGCCCCGAGAGCCGAATGTTTGTGAATGTTACTCCATTTCTTTCAAAAGTCACAGCAAGTTTGCCACCGCGTGTAATTACCTGGTAGCTCGTGCGCCCAGTAAATACAGATGCCGCAATGGCCGAAGCAGTCACACCTGTGCCGCATGAAAGGGTTTCTGCTTCTACTCCTTTTTCGTAAGTGCGAACATAAATCTGGTCGTCGGTATGTCGTGCAAAGTCAACATTAATCCCTATTGGAGCGTAATCAGGAGCATATCTTATCTTAGCTCCTTCTGTAATCAGTTCAATACTGTCCGGTTCTTCGACAAACCTGACAAAATGTGGTGTTCCGGTATTAAGTATGACAAAATGTTCGCCCACCTCAGATGGGATTACATCCTTCATGCTTAGCTCTACTCGCGTGATGTGCTCATCCTGGACCTCAATTTTAGCGTTATGCGGGCCATCTGCTGCCAAAAAGTGGGCATTTGTTCCTACTATACCGAGACGATTTGCAAAAGCAGCGATACATCTCCCGCCGTTCCCACACATTGTTGCC
>DASVHX010000236.1:0-4871 GCA_036382355.1 Bacteroidales bacterium | reverse complement strand
GCAATAAGCTTTGCAATCCATAAAATGCACCATTAAGTTCATTGGCGCGGATAATGATCTGTTTTCTGGTAACAGTGAGTTCATAACCTTCCTTTCCCAGTGACGGGTCAGGATTCCGCAACGTAAGCACTATTGTGTTTTTAACTGCCGAAGCAACGGATGATTCGATTGGCAGACTAATGCCCTTGCTTTTGTATAGCTTTTCCGCAAGTGATTTCGCCATCGGGCGCAAACCGTTATTTCCTTCATCAACCAAAATCCGTGTTTTGGCTGAAAGATGAAATTTACCATGTCGTTTAATAATAGTTTCTGGTAACGGGACAATGCCGGTAGTTCCTGGTTTATTTCCAGCGAAAGCTATTGAAGTTGCTGAAATAATAAACAGGGATAACAGGCAAATAAATCGATTCATAATAAGAGGTAAATTAGCGTGATGTGTTTTATCTGGTATTGCTTTTAGCAATGGATTGAATAATTCCGCGCATCCGGCCGAATTGCTGTTCCATGCTTTCCACAAGTTTAAACTGAACTCTTGCTCTTACCAGGTTATGTTCGGGGTAATGCGTGCGGTAGTATGTATCGCCATCTATATAGTCAGTGAGGAAGCGCAATCCTATAACGAATGTGATAAACCTTGCGGAGAATGCCAGGAGGTCAATTTCAGTTTCTGTCAGTATGTTGAAAGTGCTTTCGAGATAGCCTTTCGCGTAAGCTTCGAAAATGTCAATATTCATGGAGACCAGGCTTAAATCTTTTTCATCTTCGGCTGCCGTATTGGCGCCGGAGCGAATGGCATCGCCAAAATCGAACAAGGCCGATCCGGGCATTATTGTATCGAGATCCACAATGCATATTGCCTTGTTGGAATCATCAAAAAGAATATTGTTGAATTTAGTGTCATTATGTGTTATGCGAACAGGAATCAAGCCTTGCTGCTGCATGCGCGGAATTTCAAGAATTTCATCAACCCGCCTGCGAACAAATTCAAGTTCCGGAGTAATATCTTTTACACGGTCTTTTGGATCAGCTTTTACCGACGAATAGAAATTATCGAGGCGCTTTTCGGCGTTATGAAAGTCGGGGATGGTTTCGCATATTGGTTCTACGGGAATATCGGCCATTTCCAGCAAGAATCTGCCAAATGCTTTTCCTCCTTCGTAGGCAATTGTTTTATTTTCGACAATGTCATACACATGGCTCCCAGCTATGTAATTGAAAACCCGCCAATAATTTCCAGCTTCATCCTGATAATAATACTTTCCATCCCTGGCGGCCACCAGTTCCAACAGTGCATCTTTGGTGTGTTCATCCTTATGTTTACGAGCTATATGCTGCGTAACAATCAGGAAATTATTCATCAACCCTTCCACATCCTTAAAGACGTAATTATTAATCCATTGGAGCATGTAATCCGGAGCGTTGCTTTGGGCATTGCGGATTAGATAGGAATCGTTGATGTGCCCCGAACCTATGGGAGCACCTGATAAATATGATCCTTTGATCTGAAAATTTGAAATGATTGCAGCTAAATCTCGTTCCATCATAAAAAGTTATCTCCACAAATTAGCCGGATAGATCCCGTTCTTGATTAATTGGTTGATTTTTTGGATTACAAATGGTTTATCTTCTTTATAGGTCACGCCAAACCATTGATCCGTGCTTTTCAATACTTTAACCTGTGCTTCGCCGGATTTAATCAGGTTGTCGACAACAGTAGGAATGTAAAATTCAGCTTTGGGCTGATCATAATTCAATTGGATAAATTCCGTGAACTGAATGGATAAGCGCTCAAAGAAAGAAGGCGTGAAACCCCAGAAATTCATAGAGACAATAGTCTCGCCCGGAAGGAAAATCCAGGAGTCTTCCTTATCGCGGAAAGCAATATTACCATGCGTATACTGGATATTGATGCGCTCGGTAACTCCTTGTAGAAATGAATCCTTGCTTAGTTGACAAACGCCCCGCGATACAGCCCCATGTTCGGACATGGTGTTCTTAAGCAGATACCCAACCATGGAATAATCGTTCTGCTGGCTTACGTCCAGTGAAGTGAGATAAGCAACCATCTTTACATAAGCATCAGCACCATAGTAATCATCAGCGTTAATAACGGCAAATGGTTCATGGATTACATCGGCAGCCATCATTACTGCATGTCCGGTTCCCCAGGGTTTTATCCTGCCTTCCGGTATTGCAATGCCTTCCGGGACTTTGGATATTTCCTGAAAAACATATTCAACCGGAATGACATTCTGAAATTTTTTCACGAATACTTCTTTAAAATCTTCTTCTATCTCGCGCCGGATAATAAAGACCACTTTCCCGAACCCTGCTTTGAGGGCATCGTAAATGGAATAGTCGATAATTGTTTCACCGCCCGGGCCTATGGGGTCAATCTGTTTAAGGCTGCCATAACGGCTGCCGATACCTGCTGCCAGGACAAGTAATGTAGGTTTCATCTGTTTATCGATTTGAAATTATTTTAATTATTTAGATGCCTTATCTTAATATTTATTTGGGCATAATATTTTATTGATGAATAGATGTTAATATCATGCTTCGACTGCGCTCAGCACTATAAAGAATGCAAAATGCAAATTTGGTACACAGCCTCTCAATTTATGTACCTGTGAGTCAACTACGTATTGATCATTATGCCTTCAATTAAGTCGAAAGAGTATTCTTTAAAGCTGTTTTGTCCTGAATTCAGATATTTTGCACTTTGCATTTTAAATTTTAACTTGATTCCTTTTTTTGTTCTGGCAAATGCCTGTTAAACTATTTTGCTTTCCTTATTTTATAACCCCATACTGAATAATACAAGATAAAGAGGTAGATCGGAACCATGATCCAAAGTGCATTCTGAAAACCTATAGCCATTGATAGTTTGATGTACGAAGGCGGAATTAATGCACCACCGGCGATACCCATGATGAGCAGGGCAGAAGCTACCTTGGTAAATTTGCCCAGGTCCTGCAATACCAGTGGCCAGATGGCAGGCCACATGAGTGCATTCGCCAGGCCTAATAAAGTAATAAAGAAAACAGGATTTGGCAGCAATGGAATGTTGATGAAACTAAATGAATTCAACCATCCCAACAATGTAGTAAAGAATGAACAATCATTAGGATTGCTAAAGATGGCCCCGACAGCAAAAATGACCCCTAAGATGGCAGAAACCCTGAGTGCTTTTGATTGGCTGATGAATTTCGGAATGCTTATAATTCCGATGATATAGCCTACAACCATGAAAGCCATTGTAAAACTGGTAAGTTTTGAAGCATAATCCAGGTGCAGATTTCTCCCGAATTGGCTTATGCTGTCGCCAGCCATTACTTCCACACCCACATAAACAAATAAGGTGATTACGCCCAGTAGCATGTGCGGAATTTTGAGTGCACCGGGAATCTGCCGGATAAAGCCCATCAGACTTTCATCTTCATGTTCTTCCACATCAATAGTTTCTGGCAATGGCGAAAATTTGATCATAATAGCTAACAAAAACAAGGCAATAGCTATTACGATATATGGGACAACTAAGCGGGAGGCCAGTTCGTTCAATGCATCCATTTTAGCCCCTGCATTGAGTAAATTCAGGTTTTCTTCCTTAAACTTCTCCATTCCATGCATTACAAGGGCCGTAAGGATTAACGGGCTGATGAATCCAGCCATCTTGTTGCAAATACCCATGATGGAGATACGGGCCGCAGCACTTTCGCGCGGGCCAATTATTGTAATGTATGGATTTGATGCAGTCTGCAGCAATGCCAGACCAGTGCCCATGATAAAAAGCCCTGTGAGGAAAACTCCAAACATGCGGCTGTAAGCTGCCGGGATGAAAATTAATGCACCAATGCTCATCACCAGCAATCCGAGGCTCATGCCATTTTTGTAACCTGTTTTCTTCAGTACAAAAGAGGAAGGCAGCGCCATAACAAAATATGCAATGTAAAAGGCAAGCGTTACCAGGCTGGCTTCGAAAGGCGTAAGTTCACAGGCTGTTTGCAGGAAAGGGATCAAGGTGCCATTAAGCCAGGTTACAAAACCGAAAATAAAAAACAATGCTCCAATAATGCTGATGGACAGCACATAGCTGCCTTGTTTTGTTGTTTGGGACTGGGTCATAAATGCAAGTATTTCGTTAGTTGGTGATAATAAGAATTAGGTAAATTACTGAAGATGATATCTTACGAAAACTTCGATGGCCTCGTATTCGGCCATCCCCATTTTATCGTACAATTCAGCAGTAGCGTGATTCCGTTCTTCAGCGCGTTGCCAGAATTCGCGGCTATCGGCACCCGGGAAGAGTGGACGGTCCTTCTGCGATTGGTGTTTAAAAATGGCATTACGCTTAATATGCACTTCTTCAGGACTCAGTGGAACAGCCATATCGGTCTGATCCAGATCCCATTCCTGCCATGCACCACGGTAAAGCCAAACGCGGCATTCCTTAATCCAAGCTTCATCCTTAAGGCGGTATAAGGCTTCAAGAATTGCATCCATGCATACGCGGTGCGTTCCGTGAGGGTCCGAAAGGTCGCCGGCAGCGTATACCTGGTGAGGTTTTATCTTTTGCAGAATATCCATTGTAATGCGGATATCCTCTTCACTGAGCGGTTTCTTCTTTACTTCCCCGGTTTCGTAGAAAGGCAGATCGAGAAAATGAACCCGCTCTTCCGGAACACCTACAAAACGCACGGCAGCTTTAGCTTCGCCACGGCGGATTGCCGACTTCAAGCTCTGTATCTC
This sequence comes from Bacteroidales bacterium, assembly GCA_036382355.1. GTDB lineage: Bacteria > Bacteroidota > Bacteroidia > Bacteroidales > DASVHX01 > DASVHX01. The sequence continues at coordinate 122 of DASVHX010000236.1, read as the reverse complement.
ATCCGAATCAATCTGCCCGGGTTTTTTATTCAAAATAAAATTCTCAACTTTCTTGAAAATATCTTCTGCATTAACACTTTTCAGATTGAATATATGCTTGTATTCCCTGGTGAAATCGAGGA
>DASVHX010000235.1:0-3650 GCA_036382355.1 Bacteroidales bacterium | reverse complement strand
CTATTAAGCCGGTAAATACAAGCACGCCAATGAAGCTAATGATATAGTCCATGGTGCTGCTTTGCATGAACATATTAACAAGGCTGGCAATTATAATACCGACAAGCCCCATTAGCATGATGGAACCAAAGCGTGTAAGGTCTATTTTGGTTGTGTACCCTGCAACTGCCATTATGCCAAACATAGCCGATGTAATACCGAAAGTTGCAGCCACCGAGGCTCCAGTATAGATAAGAAGGATAAAACTCAGGCTCATTCCCATAAGTATTGCATACACAGCAAAGAGCAAGGTCAACGTCATTGCCGAAAGTCGTTGAAAGCCAAGCGACATAAGCAGTACAAAGCCGATAGGTGAAAGAAGTACTATCCAACCCAGAATAGTCATGCCACCGGTTGTAGAATCTCTGAGCAGTTGCATCAGTGACGGATCGGAAGCAAAATAAAAGGATGTGAGCGCCGTAACTCCCAGAGCCATGAACATCCACATAAAGACGTTCGTCATAAAAGAGCGTGCCACTGATACTTCTACCGGGCGCGGTTCGCTCAGTGTGTTGTAATTACTGTTTTCAGGAAACATAGTCATATGAATTTTATTTAGGCCGCAAAAGTACAAAAATAATGCCATTTGGGGTGTCTGACTGAATGGCAGCAATATTTGTAAAAGGTCGTTTAGGCTGTAGGCTGTTAGGTTTTTAGCCTGGCTTTACCAAAGAAAATACAATTTGTCTCCTCTTTCCAACAGCCAGATAGCCTGATAAGGTTTAATGCAGCTTCGACCCAATCAGATGTATAAATTCCGTTCTGGTTTTATCAACTAAAAAGGCGCCTGTAAAGTCGGAATTGGTGGTAACCGAATTTTGCTTTTGAATGCCGCGCATGGACATGCACATATGCTGGGCTTCGATTACTACGGCTACTCCTAGCGGTTTAAGCGTGGCCTGAATACATTCCTTTATTTGAGTGGTTAGCCGCTCCTGTACCTGCAAGCGGCGTGCAAAAGCATCCACTACACGAGGTATTTTGCTTAATCCAACGATATAACCATTTGGAATGTAAGCCACATGTGCTTTGCCGAAGAAAGGTATCATATGGTGCTCGCACATTGAATAAATTTCGATATCCTTAACGATTACCATTTGTTTGTAATCTTCCTTAAACATAGCAGCACGCAGTATATCCTCAGGTTTCAGATCGTAACCATGTGTTAGAAACTGCATGGCTTTCGATACCCGCTCCGGCGTTTTCGTCAGGCCTTCGCGATCAGGATCTTCACCAATAAGTCTAAGAATTTCTTTATAGTGTACACTCAGTTTTTTGATAGTCTTGGCATTGTATATATCGCGTTTTTCATAACCGTCTTTCATATCATAGTCGTCCATCATATTCTCGATCATCATGCCTTTTACAATTTCGCTGCTCATGTTTTCTGATTGTTAGAGATTTGTTAAGATACTTTTCCAAAATACTCTACATAATTATTTTCCGTTTCGCACACTTTAATGCAATGCAGTACACCTCCAAGCAAGTTCACCGGTACTTCAAGTTCTTCCCATATGCCGATGGCAATATTCTCAGCAGATGCTAGCTTCCCCTGCATAAAGTCTACATCCAGATTTATGTTATGGTGATCCATCTTTTCGATCACCTGCTTATCGATAAGTTGGCTCAGATCTTTCAGGTTTACCACAAAACCGGTTCCGGGATTTACCTCACCTTTAACAGTTACGAAAAGTTCATAATTGTGCCCATGCCAGTTGGGATTGGAGCATTTGCCAAACGTATTAAGGTTCTGCTCGTCGCTGAAATCTACTCTGAATAGCCTGTGAGCTGCATTAAACCGCTCCCTGCGCGTGATGAAAACCATTTGCGTGCTTTTAAAAAGCAAAGGTACATAAAATGAACCACCGCAATAAATCGTTTAAGTATTAAGTTGATATATTAAACAATAATGCGTTATGTTCGCCTGGGAATCTTTAAACTTTGGTTATCCAATGAAACTGCAATTTTGCTAAAAAAGTTCAGATTTGGTGGAATATCCGGCCCTGATTTAAGTATCTTCTTTATGCTGGGCTCGCATCCGTACCATCCAGATTAGTTCAAAGGTGGAATAACCAACGTAGAAAATAAAAAATGTCAGAATAAAGGTAACTGCATCGTTTTTATTGGTGAAGGCATAAAGGGTTATAATGGTCAGATAAATGAGGATTTTCAGCATCGTGGCAATCATGAAATAATTGGTGAACAGGCTGAATCGCTTTGCGATTGCTTTTTCGATGAAATAATAAATTGCCAGGCTGATGATCAGAAAAAAGATGAGCAAATAGGGGAGCATTGGTGTGATATAATTTGCCGGAAGCACATACATTGCACCTATACAAAGCAGTGCTAAAATAATTGAGAAAAGGATAATGGCGCGGGTAAAACGGATGAATTGAGCAGACATATATTATTTTTTTAGCAAGCCACGCGTTGCCTGGTATATGGATAAAATTACCGAAAGTACCGACAAAACCAAGGTAAATACTGGAAATGACAGATGTAGCCATTTATCCAGTTTAATGCCGGCGAACACGCCTAAACCAATGATGACAAGCATCTGCAAGGCCAGTGAAGAATACCTGGCATAGAACTCAAGCTGTTTCTTCGGCGGTAACCTGGGATTGGTTTCTGGCATACGAAGCCTCCACTTCTATAGATGGACTTTCCATTTTACAAGCGCCGGTAAATATAGCGCCAGGCTCGATGGCAAGTTTATTGGTTATAATCTCGCCTACTACCCTGGCCGTCGATTTGAGGCTGAGTAATTCGCTTACCTTAATACGGGCCGAAACTTCACCCGAAATATCTGCATTGAGGCAAAAAATTTCGCCTTCAACGCGACCTGTAGAACCTACAACCACTTTGCCTGTGGAATTTATAGATCCTGTTAAAATTCCATCGATGCGGATATCGCCGTTGGAGCGGATATCGCCAGTTACTTCAGTGCCACTTCCCAAAAGGTTAATAGAAGGAGTGGTTTCGGGTAATAAAGTTTTTGCCATAGTTGGAAGAATTGTTTTAATACATTGCCGTTGAAGAGCAAAAATAGCATTAATTGGTAATTTTTTACAGAAAATACGTTAAAAGTATTGAGGCTGATTCTGGAAAGAACACAAATTGCACTCTGCTACAATTATATCCGGGTCTTTTAATGCAATCTCCAGCGAAAATCCCATAGCCGGAACACTCATTTTAATATTGAAAAGATCTGCGATTCAATTTTAGTAAAGCGAATAAACTACTTTTATGGAGGATTTATTTCATTTATGCCAAATCTGGTTTTGTTCAACTAAACGAACTACTTTGGCTTAAGCGCATTCATCAATTTTCTCACAAATCAACATATACAATGGCCAAAATTATTTTAACACCCGCTATCATTAAGGCGGCTGGTAACAAAGAAAAGCTTATAGAAGAATTTTTCGGCATGATGAACAGCGCAACTTCCGAAGTGAGTATTGCCCGCATGACAAGCCAGGAAGGTTGGGAAGAGCCAGGGCAATGTCCTGAATTTAATGAATATACCGTTGTGCTCAAAGGCACATTAAAGGTTTCTACACGCCAAACTGAATACCTTGTGAAGGCAGGACAAGCTATCATGACATCAGCTA
>DASVHX010000234.1:0-1783 GCA_036382355.1 Bacteroidales bacterium | reverse complement strand
TTCGTAAAGATGCATAACATCAGCGAGTTCAACAACAATCAATTTGTCTATTTTATTTGTGGTTTGCTTGTACCATATCTCCACATAAATGCCGGAAAACAAATAGAGTTTTATATTATAAAACAAATAGATGCGGTTCATTACTTCCTGCCCCTGATCAAGCACAAGCGATGCTTTTCCCATCTGCGACAATGCATTAAACTCGCTTTCGTTCATTGTAAAAATGGATTGATATCGGGTTCTAAAAGCATATCATTACTATACTTCTAATGGCGAAGCAAATGTAATTGTAAAATAAATGCAAAATATACAGAAGCGTTTCTGGTTAATACCGACTCAATTCATATTGATACTTTTCCAGTAGGAATTGCAAATTGGAGAGGTTGGTCTTTTTATCATAAATACGGACCATATCAACAATTCCATTCTTTTCGTAGATGGCTGCCTGTGCCGCGTCATATAGTTTATGATCCCAGTTATTGCGGATGGCAATTGTGACTTGCTCAAAATCATCCCATTCCAGGCATTTTGGCACTTCTATATAATAAGTATTGTGTTGATCAGCGGCGTGATAGATACCTTTGTCCATGCGCTCCATCTCAAAGTACCTTCGCAGTTTGATAAGACTTTGGTATGGTTTTACATCCTTATTTGGGGCAAACACCAACCCCTTGTTCTTATAATGGTCGATGAGTTCCCGTATCTCATTGTAGTCGTCCATAAATACACGGATACAAGGAGTCGGTTTATTAAAAAGTGTAAGATTGCCTGGTACCGCATCGAATTTGATATTGTATTCGCGCTTCAGATGCATGGTCATCCTGATATATTCATCTTCTTGACAAACATCGGACACCTTCAAAATAAAGAAAACTGACCGGGGTTTTAGCTCATTCTCGTTCAACGGCAAAAAGTACTGGTCGTAGAACCCGGGAAATGGGTCAAGGTCCTCGAGCACTAATTCCTGATATTTTGATTCTGAGGCCAATGTGGACAATTTTTCCTTTTTGATGATAAATCCAATCGATTCGATATGTGTCTTGTCCTCCATATGATTAGTTGTTAAAAGGCATTTCCCCTTGCAAAGGCTGTCACCAATACCTCAACTGAGGCAGCAATCCGAATTATTTCGGCTTGTATGACATGCATATTTCCGGATAACGTTATATTTACAAATATAGTTGTTAATATCTGAATAGTTTACTGAGGCAAGCAGGAATTTCAATCCTCCTTCCGCTCATAAATAAAGTTTTCTAACTTTGATCGAAATTATAAAAACTAAAAATATCTTCATGCAAGTGAAACAACACATTCCAAATTTTGTAACATCGCTCAACCTTTTCAGCGGATGCGTGGGCGTAGCAGCCAGCTTTAGCGGTCATACTACTGCTGCTGTAATCCTGATGGGTGCAGCTGCCCTTTTCGATTTTGCCGATGGCCTGATGGCAAGGGCTTTACATGTTAAATCGGCCATAGGTAAGGAGTTGGACTCCCTTGCCGATGTTGTTTCGTTCGGACTGCTCCCTGGTGCCATCATGTACCAACTTATGCTCATCAGCACCAACCTGCCGGGGAAAGAGGCTGGCTGGATGAATCCATACCCTTATCTGGCATTCCTTATCACTGTCTTTTCAGCACTCAGGCTTGCAAAGTTTAATATCGACACCCGGCAATCCGACTCCTTCATTGGTTTACCCACACCTGCCAACGCCTTATTTATTGCATCCTTACCAATGATTTTGCTACAGGTTGGGCAATCCGAACAAAAACTCGTACCAATAGC
>DASVHX010000233.1:0-2525 GCA_036382355.1 Bacteroidales bacterium | reverse complement strand
ATCGTAAAGGAGTTCAATGGAATTTTCCCTCAATCATCCGCCGAATTATTGAAACTCAAAGGAATTGGCCCATATACAGCTTCCGCCATTGCATCTATTTGTTTTGGTGAAGCCAGCCCTGTTGTAGATGGAAATGTGATGCGCGTTATTGCCCGATACTTCGGTATAACAGCGGCAGTAAATTCTCCGGAAGGACATAAGGCTGTGTATGAAGCGGCTCTTCTAATACTAGACAAGATGCATGCGGGAACATTTAACCAGGCGATTATGGAATTTGGCGCCTTGCACTGCACTCCCAGGAAACCAATGTGCGAGTCGTGTCCATTACAGGCTGGTTGCGAAGCTTTCCACGCTAAAACGGTAGATGTTTTGCCTGTAAAAATAAAACTTACAAGACCCCGCGACAGGCACTTTCATTATCTCGCTATCTTGCAAATGAATGAAGATGGCCACCAGGAAATATTTCTTCATAAAAGGACAGGTAAAGATATCTGGAAAGGCATGTATGAATTGCCCCTGATAGAATCCCCGTCAGCCATGGAACCCGAAGAACTCTTTGGCTCATCTGGCTGGAAAACCATCTTTGGAGAGCAGCAGTTGCAGATCATGGAGTATTCAGACGAATATAAGCATCAATTGACACATCAAACCATCCATGCACGATTCGTTTCTATTCAGATTGAAGAATGTCCTCACGGAAGCGCTGGATGGCAGCGCATTGAAGTGAGGCATATCCCGGATTTTCCCATACCACGGCTAATTGACAGGTACCTTAAACAGAAAAAGGTTATTTTGTAGTTTGGGAGTTAACGCAGGTGTTCATTTTGCACATCCAGATACTGTCTAATGTATTGTAATAAAGGAATTCAGGATATCGAACGATAAACTTGCAACAAGCATAGTCAAATATAAAATTAAGCCGATTTTTTTCCCGGGAATGGGAAACTGCATACTTTTAATTATATTTGTACACAGTTCATCCAAATTGTCAACTTTAAAAAGAAAAATTATGACTGGAGTTAACAAAGTGATTTTAGTCGGGAACCTGGGCAAGGATCCTGAAGTTCAAACCTTCGACAATGATATCAAAAAAGCCACGTTTTCCTTGGCGACAAGTTCTAGGGTTAAGAACAAAGAAGGTATTTTTACGGAGGAAACTGAGTGGCATAAAGTGGTGGTTTGGCGTAAACTGGCCGAAACGGCAGAGGCATATCTCCACAAAGGCAGTTTGCTCTATGTTGAAGGCAGGCTCCGTACGCATAGTTGGGATGATAAAGACGGGAATAAACGTTACACCACTGAAGTTATCGCTGATACCTTTACCATGCTGGGCCCGCGAAAGGATCAGGACGGTAATGGCGAACCTGCCGGCAGTCCTGAGCAGGAAGCACCTAACTCTCCGGTTGACGACCTTCCATTTTAAGCATCAGCCGGTCGGCCTAATCAAGCATCACCTGATATACAGGGCGAGTCGACTTGCACATTGCCAAAGCTAATTACCGTGGACAGCTAGAACATATATCAGGCTGCCCACGGCAATTTTACATGCAATCTTTTTAGTACATTTGTCCGATATTTCAGCATTATCCAATTATATTGAAAGGCTTAGTCACGTTTTCCCACGGCATCCGGAATTTATTCCTTCTCCTGACTACCGGGACTGATCAAGGTTTTTCGTATAGCGTTGTGCTGGCCATACTGATAATCTTTGTGTTGCTTTTATGCTCTGCGGCTGTTTCTGCTTCAGAAATAGCATTCTTTTCTCTCACCCCAGGTCAATTAAAAGAGTTGCGTGGAGGGAAGCAAGGCATTCACCTTCTGATCAGGCAATTACTTGAGAGACCAAAGCGTTTGCTGGCTACCATTCTCATTAGCAACAATTTCGCAAATGTTGCGGTCGTCATCATTTCAACCTATGTAAGCAGCCAACTCTTCGATTTTTCAATGTCGCCCATATTGGGTTTTGTGATGCAGGTAATTGTGATTACATCGCTAATACTGCTCCTGGGCGAAATTATACCCAAAGTTTATGCAACGCAATATGCAATGAGCATTATTCTGGTTATGGCCAGGCCTATAAACTTGCTGTTGAAGGTATTCTATCCTTTGAGTTCGATTCTCGTTTCGTCCACCTATATCATCGATAAGCGGATAACACGGCGGAATCCACCCCTTTTGATGAGTGATCTTTCGAATGCTGTTGATATTACTTCGGATGCCTCTACCAGCGAAGAAAACCGGCAAATGCTCAAAAGTATTGCACGTTTTGGTGATATTGCCGCCAGCGAAATCATGAAATCCCGCACCGATGTTACGGCCATCAACACTGAACTCGGATTCGGCGAGGTGATGCGCATTATCCGCGAATCCGGATACTCCCGCATTCCTGTATATAAAGATACTTTCGATACCATAACCGGGCTTCTGTACATCAAAGATTTACTCCGGTATGCCGACCAAAATGATGCTTTTAAGTGGCAAAACTTGTTGAGGCCTGTTTTTTTTGTACCCGAAAGCAAACGCAT
>DASVHX010000232.1:0-1612 GCA_036382355.1 Bacteroidales bacterium | reverse complement strand
CGATCCATCTTCTTACATAATTGATCATTTTATTTCCATAGCTTCCGTAAAATACCACACTCAAATCCAAACCACCATAGGCAAGATTAATATTCATACCACCTGTAAGTTTTGGATGAGGACTCCCGATATAGGTTCTGTCGCTGGCATCAATTTTACCGTCACCACTTACATCTCTGAATTTAAAATGGCCAGGCTTATTATATGTTCCAAATGCGGGATAAGCGTCAACTTCGGCCTGGGTTTGGAAAATTCCATCAACTATATATCCAAAGAATTCAGGGAAAGCATGACCAACCTGAGCACGCGAATAATCAACCTGTCTTTCACTTGCAGTTGTAATAAACTCGTTTGAATTATTCGATAGCTTGGTAACTTCGTTCTTATAATGTGATAAAGTGGCATTAATACTGTAAACGAATTTACCATCCATGGCTTTGTTTGAATATCCCAGTTCAAGATCAAAACCGGTATTTTTCATATCGCCAATGTTAACGTATGGCTGGTTTGCAACACCTGACACCTGAGGTTTTTGCACCTGATAAAGCATGTCGGTAGTTGTCCTTTGCCATATATCGATACCGAATGACAAAGTATTGGCTAAGAACCGGGTATCAAGACCAATATCGAGGGTACTTGTTTTTTCCCATGTTACATTTTCATTACCATATTGTAACGGCTGAAATCCTATAGTTAAACCAGTGGCAGTTCCATCAAGAGGATAAGAAGATTGAATTTTGTTTACGTTAAAAGTTGTAAAGCTGTTGTAATCGCCGATACGGTCATTACCTGATTTACCCCAACCACCTTTTAGTTTTAAGAAATTTATAACATTGCTTGTACCTGCCATAAAGTCTTCCTGTGAAATTACCCAACCTGCTGATACTGCCGGGAATATACCATAACGATTTGCTTTAGCAAAGCGGGATGAACCATCGCGACGTACTACAGCTTCCAAAAGGTATTTACCATTCATGGAGTAATTTACACGACCAAATTGAGAGAAAAGTGACCATTCAGAAGCATATCCATTGTTAGTTTGACTTGCTTCTCCTGAATTGAGCTGCATATAGTTAAAATCGTTAAGAGTATAAATTGCTCTACCAGCATTTTCTTCTGTATAAACACTTGAAATGGCTTCAGTACCTATTACAGCGCTAATATTGTGTGGCCCGAAAGTTTTATCATAACTCAAGGTATTCACCCAGTTCCATTGCATAGTATAGTTATGGTTAATATTTAGCGCATCGTTTGCATGTGATTCTGCCATTTCAGGATTTGCTAAATTGACGTATTTTTGATCGGTTGTTCCAAAGTCAAAACCAAAAAGCGATTTAAAATTTAACCCTTTAATGATAGTAGCCTCTCCGTAAAAATTTCCCATTGCCCGTGCATACTTGTCGTAATTATTTGCATTACGGGTTAGCTGTGCAACCGGATTTTCAGCATTACCAAAATTAGGTCCCGATTTAGTTCCTGCAAATTTGCCAATGATGTCATATACCGGAATAATAGGCTGGATACGATAAGCCTGCGATATAGGGGATGCTTCGCCATCACTTCCCATGTCTCCCAGTTTCTGGGTAAATGTTGCACTCAAAGATTGTCCAAC
>DASVHX010000231.1:0-2378 GCA_036382355.1 Bacteroidales bacterium | reverse complement strand
CTTTATCGGTGGCTATTTCCACGATGGGATCATCTTCCACGATCATATCACCGGGCTTCTTAAGCCATTTGGTGATGGTTGCTTCAATAATACTTTCACCCAATTTGGGCATAATAATTTCAAAATTTGCCATATTAATTTGCTCTGGTAACCGGATGTTTTGTTAATAGGTTTGTTTGTTGTAGTTTGTCTTGCTATCATGAAACAAAATTCATGCTAAAAAGTTCGGCTACCGGGTTTGTCTATCTTCTGCCAAGGTTACGAAATGCCCGTGCCATAAGATGCAAATCGTTTATTAACTTGTAATCACGGGCATAAAGCATATTCAACCGATAAATGGTATCAGCCGAAATGGTCTTATTCCTTAGTGCATCGGTTGGGTTAAGTATCCCACGTTTTATCCGGGGTAATTTTTGACGGTCATTAGCTTCTGTAGGGCAGTAACCGGTCCAGGAGCGCTGACCCAGCAATACAAGGAAAATATTCGCCAGGAAATGCAGTGGATTTCTCATGAGAAATAGTACCAGCGGACTGATCAAAAGCAATGCTAAACCCGAAAGAATATCCAGGAGACGCTTATTGCGGCGGTTATTTATTTTACCAATGGAATTGATATCGATTACGTAAAGGTCGCCGGTTGTACTGATAGAATTGCTGCCGATGATCGAAAGACTTTCGGGAGGTGCAATTTTGAAATCTACTTCGTTCGACTGAAGTTCTGACATTTTGTCGATAATAATCTGCGCCGGAATATCTTTTGCGCAAAAGATGACTTCGTCAATCACGTATATGGAAATGATATCGGAGAGTTGTGAGAGGTTGCCAATAATGCCATGATTCAGGCTATTTGTGTCGCCCGGACTTATCAAGCCGATAAATCCAGGATTAATAAAGGATTTGCGCAAAAGGTCGGCAACGCGTTCGGCTTCGTCCTCTTCTCCAATAATTACAAAACGGCGGTTGCGGTCGAGTCCCAGCCGAAAACCGGAGATGTTGAGCCAATGCAGGCATAACCTGAGTAGTGTCATGGCCGAAAGGCCCCAAAGCGAACCCATGATGATCAGAGCTCGCGAAAACCGGTAATGCTCAGGTAGTAAAGCATAGAGGACCAGGATGATCAGCGTTCCTGCCAACATTCCGCTGAATATCCTGAGCAGCCTTATAGGCCTGTCGTACCCTCCTGCAATAAACACTGAGAATAACCAGGCAACAATATATCCTGGAATGGCAAACTTCAGAAATTCGATCGGGTAATGCCCACCTTCGGGGTAAATAACATGCTGTTCCCAATAATTTGTGATCAGGTACATTCCGAAGTAAATCAGTAAGGCATCAAACAGCGGAACAATAATATTTCGCAATATCCTGCGTGCCAGCGAAACAGAGGCCCTGAGGTATATGGCCGTGTGGATAAGGGCTGAAAAGAGCCTGGCATTTTTTTGTGAGAAATGTTTTCGCGCAAAGATGATCATTGCATTGTAAAATACGAACACATAGTTTAGACTGCCCTTACGTGTGCTTTCTCCCTTATAATGAATGATGCGTGTGCCAGGGAAGTAATAATTGTTGTATCCAGCCTTGGTGAGACGGTACGACAGGTCGATGTCCTCACCGTACATAAAGAACGTTTCGTCTAAAAGGCCGGTTTTGGCTAAAGCCTCGCTGCGTAAAAGCATAAAAGCGCCCGCCAGGACATCCACTTTATGTACCTGATCGTTGTCGAGGAAGCCAAGATGATAACGGCCAAAAAGCTTTGATTTTGGGAATAGCGCCGAAAGCCCCGAAATTTTATAGAATGCAACTTCGGGAGTTGGCAGTCCACGTTTGCTCTCCGGCAGAAACCTGCCTTTGCCATCCACCATTTTCACACCTAGCCCGCCGGCATCAGTATGTTCATCCATAAATGCAACAACCTGCCGTAATGTATCCGCCTCTACTACAGTATCTGGATTAAGTAAAAGCACATACTGGCTTTTTGACTGAAGAATAGCCTGGTTGTTGGCTTTGGCGAAGCCGACATTCTGTTTATTCGCGATCAGTTTTACTTCCGGGAATTTTTCCTGGAGCATTGCCACCGAACCATCCACAGAAGCATTGTCCACAACGAAAACCTCAGTTTCGAGCTTTTCGCCGGCCTTATTCACCGAATGAAGACATTGCTCCAGGAAGTACCTGACGTTGTAACTTACAATGATTACGGATAGTTTCACACGTAATAAATTAATGTTAGTTCTGTAGTTTTATGAAGTCTATAAAGTTATAAAGTTTTAGGTCTGAAATAGACCAATTTTCAACTTAACGGATTTTGCAAACTTTTAACGTCCTTTTGAGTCACCAGAATATCCTGATAATTAAAATCTTCCTTTCTGGTGCCCAAT
>DASVHX010000230.1:0-5675 GCA_036382355.1 Bacteroidales bacterium | reverse complement strand
ATCGGACTGAATGAGTGCCTGTAACCAGCCCGGGCAGCCGAATGGCACATCGTAGGCAACGGTATATGGGTTTTCGATTCCTAATTTATATTTTACCCTCGAAGATAGACCCGGCACCAGGTCCGATCTTTTGTTGGTTTTTAATACGTCACCAAAATTATGCGCCACGATAATGTAATCCAGTGTTTCTTTGTCGATATTGGCAGAACTGATAGCATCCTCTGCAGCGAAAAATGCAATATCCGAGGCTACGTATTTATCTTCAACGTAGCGACGTTCTTCTATTTCCGTAATCTGATGGAATTTACTGATGATCTCATCATTCTCCTTAGCAATTTTTTCACCCGAAGCGTTGAAGAAGATGTTCTTAAGGAATTTTTCGTTTTTAACGATTTTTGTTGGAATGTAACTTCCTGATCCTGTAATAATCGAGTAAATGTGTTCTTTCATCATAATGGTCATTAGTAATCTTAGTAAATCAAAGGAGTTGGCATGATAAAGGATAGAAGCCGCACTTCAGTTCAGACATTTATTCTAGCCTGGCAAATAGTTAAATAATTGGAAACGCCTCTCTTAGTGTCTGATTTACAATTACCTGTATAAAGTTTTGCCTTACCCGGAAATTTTAAGGGCGCTAAGTTACTAATATTCTGTTTTCTGGAGAAGATTAAGTTAATAAATACATCTTTGAAAATGTATAAATGATTGCTGTTGTGGTCAAATCGTATTGGTTTTTGAAAGGCTTCACCTTTACGTTCAGCGGAAATAGTGTCGAAATTTTATCGGCATTTTTGTTAATTTCTATTATCTTGTGTTCATTTGCAGCTGTTATTATGCAATAAATGTTGGTCATTAAACAATCTTGCCAGGTCGTCCACAATCTTTAGCGGACCCGACCACAGTATCGGTATTGGAATGATTGGCATGGGGCAGTCATCAGCAGTATTTGGGTTAACTTATTCGTTTCTGCATTTGGTATCGTAAATCCGGGAACGCTTGTTCTCTTTGTTTTATACACAGAACGACATTATCTTCGCACTTTACAGCAAAAATGCATTGGCATATAAAAGCTTCAATATACAGGAGAGAATTCAACATATCTATAAAGCTATATTTAAAAAATATTCTACCTTTACATTTCGGCCGATGCGAAATCCTTGTTACCCATATTCCTAAAGGTATTTAAACCTATTTAAACATGATAAAAAAAGTACTTGTAGCCAATCGTGGCGAGATAGCTATGCGCATCATGCGCTCCTGCCGCGAAATGGGCATTCATTCAGTAGCTGTTTTTTCGGAAGCCGATCGTACAGCTCTTCATGTGCGCTATGCTACAGAGGCTTATTTCATCGGTCCTTCTCCATCGGCTGAAAGCTATCTCAACATGGACAAAATCATCGAGGTAGCCAAGCGATCTGGGGCCGATGCTATTCACCCGGGATATGGTTTCTTGTCAGAAAACGCAAAATTTTCAGAACGATGCCGCGAAGAAGGTATAATTTTTATTGGACCCTCGCCATTGGCTATTTCTACAATGGGCGATAAAATTACAGCACGCAAAACCATGACTGCTGCAGGTGTGCCTGTAGTTCCCGGAAGCAGCGAAAAGGTTACCAGCAATGAGACTGCTTTGGAAATGATAAAAGAAATTGGCCTGCCGGTTATGATAAAGGCTACTGCAGGTGGCGGTGGCAAAGGAATGCGGCTTGTAAAACACGAGAAAGATATTTTGTCATCGCTCAGGGGTGCGCGGAGTGAAGCAATGTCAGCCTTTGGCAACGATGCTGTTTATATCGAGAAATACATCGATTCTCCTCATCATATCGAATTCCAGATACTTGCCGATAAATACGGGAATGCTGTTCACCTTTTCGAGCGCGAATGTTCGGTGCAGCGGCGCCACCAGAAAGTAGTTGAGGAAACGCCATCGCCTATAATGACACCCAAAGTGCGTATGGAAATGGGCGCTTATGCCGTTGCAGCCGCCAAAGCCGTGAACTACGACGGAGCCGGCACAATAGAATTTATAGTTGATGACAATCTCAACTACTATTTCCTCGAAATGAACACCCGCCTGCAAGTGGAACACCCAATAACCGAGCGTGTGGTTGGCGTTGATCTCGTCAAGGAACAAATCAACATAGCAAGTGGAAACCCGTTGCCTTTCTCGCAGGAGGATTTGCACCAGAACGGTCATGCAATAGAATGCCGCATTTACGCTGAGGATACAGACAATAATTTTATGCCCAATCCCGGCACGATCAAACACATAAGCGAACCATTGGGATTAGGTGTACGCCACGATGGTTATGTTTATGAAGGCTATTCTATTCCCATCTATTACGATCCAATGATTTCGAAGCTCATCGTTTGGGCAAAAACGCGTGATGAAGCTATTGCCCGCATGCGGCGTGCTCTTTACGAGTATAAGATTACAGGGGTTAAGACTTCTATCAAATTCCTGGAACGGATTATGGATGCACCGGCATTTCGCAGCGGCAGGTACAATACACATTTTATTGAGGATAACCTGAAGATGCTGCTTTCCGAAGCCGACTGCGACGATCGCTGTGAGGATATCGCGCTCATCGCCGCCTATATCGATTATATGAATAAGCTGGATAAAGTGAAACAAACGGTTTCCCTGGTAACGCTCAGGCATGGTACCGATTGGAAGGCATTTGGAAGACGGAGCAGTGTGAATCGGTTATAATAAAAAGTGCCCAGTGCCCAGTGCCCAGTGCCAAACTGCTTATTAGAAGATATTAGATTAAGAATGGAAACTTGTTATTAAGAAAGATGCCTGAAAATAAGCCTTATACCGAACTTGAAGTATGGAAGAAGAGCCGTGAGTTGGTAAAGGATATTTATGTGATGGCCCTGGAATTTCCAAAGGAAGAAATTTATTCTCTTACTTCACAAATAAGGCGGGCAGTAATATCTATACCATCAAATATTGCAAAAGGAGTTGCGAGGAATCATGATAAGGAAACACATCAATTCCTATATATCGCCAGAGGCTCTATGTATGAAGTTGAAACCCAGGTTTATCTTGCTGATGATTTAGACTACATTGATAAAAATCAATTGGAGGTAAAACTAAGGAAGATTGAAGCGTGCAGGAAGCTTTTTCAGGGCTTCATCAACTACTATAAAAATAAAATTACTTAATAATGTGGAGCACAGGGCACTGAGTACACAGCACTGAGCACATTTTACATAACTAATCCTGATAACAATCTCCCATGGAACTCGAACTTAACGTAAACGGCCGTACTGCGGCGGTGGATTTGCTAAAAAGGGATGGAAATATCCTTAGCGTAGCAGTAGATGGTGAAGTATATGACCTGGATATGGTGATGGTAGCCGAAGGCATTTATTCAATAATCTATAAAGGCAAGTCATATAACGTGGAGATGATTCAGGGCGTTTCAAATAAGCATTACGTGGTGAATACATTCTACAATTCTTACGATGTGGAAGTGGTGGATGCCGAAAGCAAATACATCCGCAGTCGCAGTAAAGGTGACACTCACGAAGGCGAAAATTCAATTTCTACACCAATGCCGGGAAAAGTTGTTAAAATACTGGTAAAAGTTGGTGATGAAGTGGAAGCCGGTCAAACAGTTATCATCGTATCGGCCATGAAAATGGAAAGCGAGTTTAAGATCCGCAAGCCTGGCGTGATAAAAGCTATTAATGTTAAAGAAGGCGACCTGGTGGAAGGGCATAAAGTTATGATCGTTATTGGTTGAGCATTCAGCAGGTTCATTAAATTATAAAGCTAATCAAATAATCAAGTCAAAAGCTGAACCATCATGCGGCTTTTTGCTATTCAATTTCAAACGCTCAAACATTTTAACCATTTCAAACCAATATTAATATACAATGTCGTCACTGGAAGAGAAATTCAACAAGTTTAACGAAAAGAACCAACGGGCAGAACTCGGAGGCGGGCAGGATCGCATCGACCGCCAGCATAAAGCCGGGCGCAAAACAGCCCGCGAACGCATAACCGATTTGCTCGATCCCGGAACATTTGTGGAATTCGATAAGTTTGTAGTGCATCGCTCCCACGATTTTGGCATGGAGAATAACCTTATCCCCGGCGATGGCGTGGTTTCTGGATATGGTAAAATTGAGGGGAGGTTGGTGTATGTGTTTGCCCAGGACTTTACCGTTTTTGGTGGTACGCTCAGCCGTGCAAACGCCGATAAAGTGGTGAAGATAATGGATCTCGCTATGAAAATGGGCGCTCCACTCATAGGATTAAACGATTCGGGCGGTGCGCGCATACAGGAAGGTGTTGAGAGCCTAGGGGGCTATGCCGACATTTTTTACCGCAATGTCATGAGTTCAGGTGTGATCCCACAGATTTCAGCCATACTCGGTCCGTGTGCGGGTGGCGCTGTATACTCCCCGGCCATCACCGATTTCATCATTATGGTGAAAAATTCGAGCTACATGTTCGTTACCGGGCCAGATGTAATACGGACTGTTACGCATGAGGAAGTAACCATGGAAGAACTAGGCGGTGCTATGGCGCACAATTCCAAGAGTGGGGTGGCGCATTTAACTGCCGACGACGATGAGCAGGCCATGATGATGATTCGCGAATTATTCGGATATCTGCCATCGAACAACATGGAAGATCCGCCCATGAAACCTTGCCTCGACGATATAAACCGTGAAGATGAGAAGTTACAGACCATCGTTCCCGAAGATCCCAACAAGCCTTATGATATGAAGGAGATTATTACAACGGTGGTGGACGAACACAATTTCTTCGAAGTAATGCCGTATTATGCACAGAATATCATTATCGGATTTGCACGTTTGGGAGGCCGTTCGGTAGGTATAGTTGCCAATCAGCCGCAGATGCTGGCAGGTGTGCTGGATATCAATTCATCCATTAAGGCCGCACGTTTTGTGAGGTTCTGCGATGCGTTCAATATTCCGCTGATCACTTTCGTGGATGTTCCGGGATTTTTACCGGGCACAGCTCAGGAATTTGGTGGAATTATCAAGCATGGGGCTAAACTCCTATATGCATTTGCCGAAGCTACCGTTCCCAAGATTACGGTAATTACACGGAAAGCATACGGCGGTGCTTATGATGTAATGTCGAGCAAGCACATCGGGGCAGATATCAATTTCGCCTATCCTTCAGCCGAAATAGCCGTTATGGGTTCCGAAGGCGCTGTGAACATCATTTATCGCGATAAGCTTAACGAGGCAGATCGCGCACAAGCTGTACAGGAATACCGCGATACTTTTGCCAGCCCTTACAAAGCTGCCGAACTCGGATACATCGACGAGATTATCTGGCCACGCCAAACCCGCCATAAGTTAATACAGGCGCTGGAAATGACCCAAAACAAGAGCAAATCGAATCCACCCAAAAAGCATGGGAATATCCCGTTGTAGTAATTGAGCAAGCAAATTGTCTCAACAGGGTAGTTAAATAATCTGTTTACTTTTGCGAAAAAAAGTTTCCACTTTTTATTTATAGATTTCATTTAATTCATCTCAATGATAGCTGGTCTGAAATTATTACTCAGAATTGTGGCTTTGATCATTGCAGGATTCTTCCTGTTTTTTATTCTGCTTACGCTTTACGCTCCACGTTATATCTTTCCCGAACCTAAACCGTTCAGCGGAAATAAGTTGTACAA
>DASVHX010000229.1:0-3373 GCA_036382355.1 Bacteroidales bacterium | reverse complement strand
CTGTCAAAACCAAGTCAGCCCCGGTGATATGTTCTGCAAAGATACGAAATCAAAAGACTTTATTGACATTTCAGATTTTATAGACTTAAATTATTATCTTCACATATCCAACAGTAATGGTTCTGCATATATGAAAAAGACATTAAGAGTTGGAATTCTCCGTGAAACGAAGAATCCTCCCGATAGAAGAGTGCCACTTACGCCCCCTCAGATTATTGCACTGGAGGAACTATATCCTGATGTTCAGTTCTTCGTCCAGCCAAGCGATTACAGATGCTATTCAAACGAAGAGTATGAATACCTTGATATCCCGCTAAAAGAAGATCTTCGCGAGTGTGATATTCTAATGGGTGTCAAGGAGATAGATAAAAGAACTTTTATTGCCGGGAAAACGTATCTCTTCTTTTCTCATGTAGCAAAAAAACAACCTCAGAACCAGGAGATGTTCAGGGAGATGGCTGATAAGAGTATCAGCCTTATCGACTATGAATACCTTACTACCGAAAAAGGACAAAGAGTGGTGGCATTTGGCCGGCATGCGGGTATAGTGGGAGCTTATAACGGATTAAAAATCCTTCTTACAGGGAAAGGCCGCGTGGCACAAGGAGCCCTGGAAACATTGGGTATCGCAAATGTTGTGCAGGAAAGCAGATTGGACAACCTCTTACCTCAATTCAATTGAAACCATACGAGGTCAAATTTGTTGAAGTGGAATTTTAGTTGATAAAAGATTAATTTATGTTTATTTAAAATCAAATAGAGAAGATATTCAGCTACCTGTAATTTTCTTATTTTTTTGGCCAGATGTATTTTTGATCGGAAAAGGATGCTCAATATCAACGTATTTTACATTCAAATAACTTTTAAAAAATATTATTTCCGATAAATTCTAAACTTAATCGCATATGAATTTCAAAAGGTGTTTTTTCTCATTGCTCATATTGTTGATTGTTCAACATGCATTAGGTCAAAATTCCATCAGCTTATCCGGTAAATGGAAAGTAGTGTGGAACGATGGTAACAAAGGTTACAACAACGTGGATCGTTTTATTTGTTTCAACCCGTTGTTCGATACATTAAAATATGTAACTGTTGATGTCCCTATGGATCTGAACCTGGCTATGCAGAAGCGGGGTATGTTTGGCGATATTAATGTTGGCACCAATACACTGTCTGCCCGCTGGGTATCGCAGCAATACTGGCAGTATTACCATTATTTCAGCGTTCCAAAAGAGGCATTGAATAAATCGATCTGGCTTGTTTTCGATCAACTGGATTACAATGCAACAATACTGGTTAATGGCGAGGTGGTGGGCACTCACAAAAATGTCTACACCCCTTGCCGGATAGATGTTACGGGCAAACTTAAAGATGGTCCCAACATGCTTATAGTTGGCATCGAGAGCGGATTGTTTGATGTGGCTGACAAAGAAGGCGAAGCATATAATGGCTCGCTTAATACCATTCTGAACAAGCGTCACTGGCTGCGCAAACCGCAATACCAGTTCTCGTGGGATTGGAATCCAACCATGATAAATGTAGGAATTACTGGAGATGTAAGGCTCGAATGGAAAGAGACGGCTCGCCTGGATCAGATTGTGACGTATGCAAAAATGAATGATGATCTTTCTTCTGCTGAATTAACCATCCGTGCTTTTATTGAGGGCTTAACCGCCAGATCAACCCTTACAGTAGAGGCCACAATTGTGGAAACCAATCAGAAAGTTACCGTTCAGGACACATTAACAAAGACTCTTTGTCCATTCGAACTAAAGATGAGAGTGGACAATCCTAAGCTCTGGTGGCCGGTTGGATATGGATCACAAACTCTTTATACCGTGAAAATAGAAGTTAAAGAAAACGGGAAACTTATCGATTCCGGTTGGCGTCGTTTCGGCTTCCGGAAAATAGAAGTGGACAGGTCGGCTCATCCTGTTGCTGGCAACTATTTTACAGTGAAGGTAAACAATCATAAGATCTTCCTTAAAGGTGGCAATTGGATTCCTGCCGATATGATTTACAGCAGCGTTACCAAAAAAAGGCTTGAGAAGCTCGTATCCCTGGCTGTAGCAGCCAACTTCAACATGCTTCGTATTTGGGGCGGCGGGCAATTTGCCGGTAACGATTTACTCGACCTCTGTGATGAAAAGGGTTTAGTTGTATGGCACGATTTTCTTTTTGCCTGTTCCGAATACCCTGGTGATAATCTTGAATTCTATAATTCAATTAAAAAGGAAGTTACATGGGTGGTTCGTGAGTTTGCTCATCATCCCTCACTCATTATCTGGTGTGGAAACAACGAAATGGAGTTAGGTACATTCTTCTGGGGATTTGATGCTGGCGGGAAAGTAGTTCCGGATTACATTTTATATCATCATCTTTTACCTGTAATCTTAAAAACAGAAAATCCTGAAATGTTCTACTGGCCAAGTTCTCCTTATTCCGAGAACTATGAGCGTCCAGACAGTCCAATTACCGGCGACCAGCACCCATGGAGTGTTTCGCTGGGAAAGGACGGTCCTGATTTTTATGCCTACCGTCATTATGTTGATCGGTTTCCGAATGAAGGAGGATTTCTTGGAGCAAGCTCTCCTGCCACGTTACGCCAGTTTTTACCTAAAGAAGAGCAATACATACGTTCCGTAACATGGGATCATCACGATAACTTTGTAAACTTCTGGGGCGATAAAGATATCACCTACTTATCCACTGAATACTGGCTTGGCAAATCATACAAACAAATGTCCTTTGATGAATATGCATTTGCAAGCGCTTTGCTTCAGGCAGAGGCTTTAACGGAATATATCTCCAATTACCATCGCAGAATGTTCAGTTCTTCCAGTGCCATTTTCTGGATGTACAACGATAGTTGGCCCGTAACTCACGGATGGACTATTGTAGATTATTATAACCGTAAGAAACTGGCTTATCATTCCGTTCGCAGGGCTTTTGCACAACAGAGCGTGGTAGTGGCTGAAGAAGGCGATAAAATTAATGTGTATGGTATAAACGATGCAGGTGAAGAATGGAAAGGCAAACTACAGTATGGTATTTTTGAAACCAAAGGAGGCTTTGTAATCAATGAAAATAAAGAAGTGACGCTACCTGCAAATGCATCTACGGTGGTTGCTTCTTTTGATAAAAGTATATACGAGAAGGCCGGATACACTAATCACGGCGCTTTTGCATTGCTTAAAAACAATGAAATCCCTGTTTCCCAATATAAGATGCTTATGGAGAAATTTAAGAATATGAACCTCGGGAAGCCGCAAATAAGCATACAGCAAAAGGGCGACTATGCAATTCTGACTTCTCCGGTTTTTGTATGGGGTGTATGTATTGATATTGACGGAGAGGCATCGGTGAAAGATAA
>DASVHX010000228.1:0-6197 GCA_036382355.1 Bacteroidales bacterium | reverse complement strand
TTGGATTTCCGATCATGTTATTGATCTTCTCCAAATCTGCCTGTATATCCATGACCCCTTTGAAGGATTTTAACGGGCCATTTCCTTCAACCCGTGTGTACAGTTTGATGTGATCGCGTTCCTTTACAAAAGTCCATGTTTGGCCGGAAAGATCAGCAATAGGTGCCAGGTAAAGAAACAGGGTTAAAAGACATACGATCTGGATGTTTCTCATAAGGATATGAATATTTTCAGCATTGCCAAAGCCCGGCAGTGATTACCCCACCCGTGCCAAAACTGCAAAGAAGAACCTTTTTACCCTGAATCGTATCTTTCACTGAATTAAGTGCAATGCCTACGGATGCTACCCCGCAGTTGCCCGTTGATTCAGATACGTTCACGAATTCGAATTTATATTTTTTGAAAACCGATTCCAGATGTCTTAAAATAATCGGATTTACCTGGTGTAATATCATTATGTCTGGGGTAGTGGCTTCTTTAACAAAATCAATGTAAAATTCTTCAGCATTCCTCATTAATCTTATTGCGAGCAAATTATTCATTGAAAGACCGAGGTGTATTCTCGGATTACTTACAATGTCTTTTTTCTCTTTCATGATAATTTCTGCGGTATTATGCCCGAGATTAACGGTCACGACTTCCGAAAGCCCTTTATACTGCCTCGATTTGGAATGAAGCAGTCCTTTGGCAGAATCATTATAGCTGATCAGGCTGGCAAAGGACCCGTTTCCGAAAATTTTGTTAATGCCTTTTGATTTTGATGTTGCCTTCTTTGCAGCATCTGCCTGGACAATCAATACCGATGATTTATTTATTTCCGCCAATTGGCTGCCTAAAATCATTGCAGTTACTCCTCCTGCACACCCCTGGACAATGTCGATGGAATGACAGTTTTTCAATGAGTGATTGAATTTTTCAACAATTAATTGTCCCAATGATGGAGCGAGGCTATCAGGGCATGTTGTGGCTGCAATCAAGTGACTTACATGAGCAGGCAGGCCTGATTCAAGAAGAGGCCTTAACGATTTTTCTGCCAGGCTGAAAACTTGTTTCGGATGTTCAGGCAAGTCGCTACCGTTCAGATATTCAAAATAAGCATTCATTTTACTTATTATTACTCCCATCCTGCGCGTGGTATAAGATTTAGTTCGCTTGCCAATGGCAACCTGCAGATGTAACCTATGACAGAAAGTTGATTAACCGCCCTGCTTTTGTGAACCTGAAACAAAAGCATCAGAAATACAAATATAGGATATTAATAAGAGAAGCAGCGAAGTAGTGAAATGGGGTGTGGCATTTGTTGCTTAGTCGCTTAGATGCTTGGTCGTTTAGTTGATGATTCTGTAACTTTGTGACTTTAATCCAGCATCCCTGCCTGCGGCAGGCAGGCAGCATCCAGCATCAGATGGATCCTGTTTTCAGTAAATTGCCATTTTTCCGGAACAAATGGTTCGTCCTTCATCACATAGGGAGTAGATGTAAATACCGCGCAGGGCTTTTGAATTCGTAAATTCAATGGTGTTCAAACCGGGATTTATCTTTACCGGGATGGTTTGTACCTGTCTTCCCATAATGTCGCTTATATTAATCGTTGCCCTTTCCATCTGAACATTAGCTCCTGCCTCAACAAGAAACCGTGTACGATCGGAAAAAGGATTTGGACTGTTCGGCAGGAGCCTTATTCCCCGGTCTTGTTCAGGTTCTTGGTTCAGGCCGACTGCCAGAACCGAGTATTCATTGCAAAAAAGGCTTTCCACTCCGTTCTTCACGTTTGCCACGCTAAAAAAATAGGTCTTGTTGGAATAAAGGCCGCTAATGGTAATGTGGTTTGTGGTGAAAGTGTAAACCGTGTCAAAATAGAGCGTGCCTGACCTTTTTGTACGCACTCCAACACGGTAGTACTGGTAAACCGAATCGGCTCCGTGCAGGTCTATCCCGATACCTCCGGAAACGGGTGTCCATTCAGGTTGTGGTATGGGAGGAGCGATAGCAAGCCATCCCAGGTTGACCCCGTTCATGATAAGATTTCGCCTCAGATAACCGGGGTCAACGAAAAAACTGTCAACGATACCATCGGGTGGAATAGTGAGATCAACACCCAGAATATCCCTGACCGAATGCTGGCGGTCGGGAGGAGTTCCGGTTCCGTTGCCATGTTCATTCTTCGATGTGAACCGGATGGAGGTGTATCCTTTCTGACGGAAAGGGACCTGGTCTCCGCTTCTTCCTCCCCTGTCCTCTGTGATTATAATGTCGATGGTCATCGGGGTGGTAAGCAATGGGTTTATCCGTTCCACCTGGTGAAGGCGGACATAACGTGCAAGTTGTTTGTTCGGCGAAACTGCCGTGGAGTCGTTGTAGGATGAGAAGGAAAAAACCCTCACATGCGTGCTGTCTATGGCATTCAAACCGGGACAGCCGGGAGGCGAGGAGGTCTGGCCGCAGATAAATCCTCCAATAACATCGTTATTCAGGACGGCCCTGAGTTTTATATTATTGTTTTTGAGCCATTGCGAAAAGGCCGTTGACCCGAATAATCCCTCGTCCTCGCCGGTTACAAGGGCAAACACAATTGTATGGTTATAAGCATACCTTGTCATGATCCTGGCGAGTTCCATCACAAGGACAGTTCCCGAACCGTTGTCTTCCATTCCCGGGGAATAGCAGGCCGTATCGCACACACCTTCGCAACGGGTGTCGAAATGGGCCTCGATAAAAAGAACTTCCTTGTTGGTTGTATCGAGACCTGGCAAAACACCAAAAACATTACGGTGATGGGTCTGTCCGCAGATCGCAACATCGAAATCCATCCAGGAGACCAAAAGCCGGTTATTGCATGCAGCCCTGTATTCCAGAAATTTCCCGTATATCCATCGCCTTACAGCACCAATGCCATGTGTACCAGTAACCGTATCAGATCCGGAATTCCTGTTATGATACGTATCGATCCTGCTCAGGTATTTGACCAGGGTGTCTTTTGAACACCGGTTTACAATTCCATACAAAATGGAGTCCGGGTAATTTATGATGACGGGCGGAGTATAATCGGCGGGATTATAATTTCCCAGCAAAACAGGGAGTACCAGGGGATTCGACACGGTCATATTGGTCTGGGCAATAGCAGTCCCTGAAATTATTGCCAACAAAAGGACAAGGAAAAGCTTTTTCATAGCTGGAAGGTTTTCAGATGAAGTATCCGCATGATATGCTTGCGGCGTGTCTCAACGGTATAAAATCTGATATTAAAATGGGTGGCAATTTGCTGATTTGTTTGCCTGTTAGATTTAATTACATTTGCACCGGCTAATTTAGATATATTAATTTTCATATATGAGAAAACTATTGATCTTTTTATGCCTGTTCCTGGTTACCATTTGCCCGGCACAGAAATTTTTCAGCAAGCTTCAGAAAGGCTTGAGCAAATCGATCACGGAAAAAAGCGATAACCTTGCCGAGATCAAGATTGATGCGGGCATGATCGTGAATACTTATCCGAAGTCATTAAATCCGAATGCTGATAATCTTTTTCTGCAATTGAACGATATCTGGCCCGAAAAACCAGGAAACCTTGTCTATGTTTCACTGATGCAGCGGACTTCATTCAAGTTTGTAGAGCTGACCGGTACTGTTGAGATCGACGGGCAGCCCTTGCCAGACCTTGGAGCCGGGTATTACGGGAAAGAGGTCAAGGAGATCAGGCCTTACAAAATTCATATCAAAAGCGCAAAAGGACAGGAAGTGTCTTTTACCGTTAATCCGGTAGAACCCGTTAAAATCCTGGAGCCGTCATCGGTAAAATTACGGGAGGGCTTTACCGTGAAACTCGAAAGCAGTGTTCCTGATATCCCTTCCCAGGTCAGGCTACTATTATATTCCAAACCCTCCGTTACCCAGCATGGCTGGTCGGGCATTGACTATTTTTCCTGCACACCGGAGATTAAGATCCCGTCCATCTATTTCGTGGACATTAATAACGACTGGTCCTTCACATACGCACGTTCCCTTGTGAACGGAAAATCCTGGCTTCTGGCTGAACGCTACCGGATCGACATTCCTGTGACTGATTCGGCAGCCTCCGGGCCTGTTAAAATTGTTTCAAGGTTTATGGATTGTAAAGATGTCAATGTGGAATACCCCTCTGTTTCAGCTAATATCGCCAGGACAGAGAAGCCGGAGGAAGGGGTAAAGATTACCAACCAGTCGATCATGGTCGAACAGAAGGATAACAAGAAAAAGAATACCCCCGGATATAGGTTCTATACACTTTTTGGTAACGGTGGCGCCATTGCCAATATCAAAAAGGCAGCTATCATCAGCTTTAATGTGGATGTTTCGGAACTGGAACAAACCAAGGAAGAACTTGCCTGGATTGATTACGAGTATGGAGCTCATAATGGCCAGCTTACGATTGATAAAGTGAAGCACTATGACGTGATTACCCATCGGTTCCCTCACTTGCCAGTCAAGGTATGGGATGACTATACAAATAAGATCTATGGTGAGTTTTCCTCCATGCTTCATCAGGATTTTGGTATAGAGGTCATCCCGGTGGCGCAGGTAAAATCAGCTCCTTCTTATAAAAATCTCGTGGAGTCGCAGAAAGTTTACGATTATGAAATCTATTCCACCACGTATGGAGGATTGAAAAAATACGGGGCCCATAGTCTTTCCCAGGCTTTTACCAATCTTGTCATTACCCAGGCAAACCTGCTCAGCGAGTTAAAAGTGGATGCCCTCATCTTTGTTTATTACGATATTACAATGGATTTCGACTGGTCGCTGAATCCTATATTGAGGGTTGATATAAATGGAGCGCCCACCGGTTATGAAACATATGCAACCAAAATGTTTTTATCCGGATCTGCTGTGGCACATTGCAGGCCTCTTACTAAATTGGAATTGAACAATCCGAAATCCGATATCCTTGATAACGCTATTGACGATAAAGCGCTTTTCGCAGTATTTTCAGAAGCCGTAACAAAAATGAAACGGGAAGAAGAAGCCTCCAGGTTTTATGAAATAATTCGGCAAAAATAACAAAGGCTTACCCGGTTATTACATTTGCTTTTCTCAACCCACAGAATAAGCCTATTCTGGTATTTTTAGGTGTATAAACTCAGGTGATCTTGTAATTGAGTTTGTGCTTTGGACAAACCGGTTAGATTGACCACCCAAGGCCGAAGTAAATTGACGATTTTAAATGAATTATTATAAGACTAATATGGTGGTCACGCTTAACCGGCACAAGGTGGTCAGAGGTTCCGGTTTTTCCACTAATGTCGAAATATATATATTCATGTAAAAATCAAGTTGTGTACAATTATAAAACAATCATAATGAAAAAAATAGTCCTATCAATTATTATCGTACTTACATTTATTGATGCACATTGTGAGGAATTATTAAAACTTTCAGCCCCAGTTTTAAAATCTTATCTTGAATTAAAAAGTGCATGTGAAACGTTTGATAAATTGACGAATTTCGTAAAGGAAATTGAGAATGGTAATACCCCCAAAACAGCCCTTTATGCTTCAGATTGGAAGCCTCTTATAGATAATTACCTTAAAGCCGCACATGATATTACGAACGCCCCACTTCCGACAGATTTCAATCCAGAATTGTTTTCAGTCAGCATCAGTGATATAAATAATTGTTATTTAAAGGATATAAATATTAAAAAGCTTAGAGATTATAAAAAAGAAATGGACAATGCTATTGTCAGGGGTAAAATCTATCTTGATACTTTATCAGAATTTAGAGTTCAAATAAAAAAAACAGATGAAGCTCTTCAATATCTAATCAAGGTTTATTCTAAACTTTCTTCTGTTCCAATTTATAACGAAATATTTAAATTTAACTGGTTCGAATTAGAATCGGCTGTTAGACCAGCATTAAGTGAGCTTTCAAATGCTGTCCAATCTCATGAGAAAAAAATTAACAATGTAATTCCAAAAATTCAACAAGCAATTACAAATCTTACATCGAATACTGATTTATTAGAAAAATCATTATGTGTAATATCCGGCACTTATACAGTTACCGAAACTATGGATGATTTGATGACTACTTTTGAACTTACAATTTCAAAAGTTGGTTCTCAATATAGTGGAATTTTAAAAATTACTAGTATGGGTGAAACAGATGTTCTAAATATACCAATAGTTAATATTGTTAACAATCGTTATCTGAAATTTTCA
>DASVHX010000227.1:0-8984 GCA_036382355.1 Bacteroidales bacterium | reverse complement strand
CAGGAATACGCCCAATGCCAGTGAATAAGCCCACCAGGCTGGATAGGCAAGATAGCTTGCGGGCAGAAAAAAATCCAAAGCCTTGCCCAGCGTATTGGTAAGAAATCCACCTCCCTGGTACATGCCAGCAGTAAAACTCTCGGCCAGCAAACGAAGCGGGAAGATGAACCATAATGCCGAAAGTGCTATTTTATCAATCGACTTAAGGCTGGTGGTTCGTTTAAGTCCAAACCACTTGGATCGCACACGCTTAAACATGGCGAGTGCCAGCCCGGAAAGGATCATCAGCAATATAAGATCCATCGAAAACCGGAATATGCCAGGAATGGTGTTGATTTCAAAAGGAAGTACCCGCTTGTCGTGAACGAAAAACTTTAGAAAAATTGGATAATACGGTGGGTTGATATGGCCACCGCTGTATGTGCGTGATTCGATGTTCCCAATCAGAATAAGCAGGAACCAGCCAAAAGCGAAACTCATGTGCATGTATCCCAGCAGTGTATTTCTCCTGAACATACGCCTGTGCAGGAGGCTTTCCATAAAAATCTCGCCAAGTGCCGCGCCAATAGTGCTTAAGTTGATTCCCCTGCGAAGAATTGTCTTCTGCTCCGGGCTAAATGCCGCTATCCATCTCGAATAGCGCACAGCAAGCATTGTAAGCAGAAATATCAATCCGAGGAAGAAAGGAAGCACGAAGAAGTTGAAAGTCATGATTTGAACTTTTGTAAGGCTTTTCCGATCTGCAATACAACATTCCGGGTATTAACGCCGCGCGGGCAAGCCAATTGGCATTTGCCACATAACATACATTTTGTCAGCTCACTTTCCAGCCCCAGGAGTTCGCCCCGGCGTATCAATAGAATAATTTTTCTCAGGCTAAAATCGGTAAATACAGCTGCTGAGCATGTGGCAGCACATGTTCCGCAGGAAATGCAAAGTTTAATTGAAGGTTCGCGCTTTTCAACCTCAGCAGACACATCATGGTTGTTTGTTTCAAAATCAATCTGCCTGTCCTTCTGAACATGATATCCCCAATTGGTCATAAACTTGGCTTTTAATTTATCATTTCTTTCAGGAAATCCGCTACTTCCAGGGCTGCTGAGCGGGCATCAGCAAGGGTTTCGACGATAGATTTTGGCCCGGTACACGTACCGGCAAAGAATAAACCATCTGTACCAGACCTGTTGTTGCCAACATGCGGGTCGGGCGGCAACATGAATCCATCTTCGCCAAAAGCGATCGGTTGGTTTGTGATTATTTTCGGAGCGAAAGCCGATGGCTCCATGCCAGCCATCAATACCAGCAGATCAACATTCATTTTTAATGGGCGGCCAGTGAGGGTATCTTCTACCTTAACAATGATAGATCCATCCTGGTTTTCAGCCGCTTCGGAAAGCCTGCCACGGATAAAACTTACATTCCATTTTACCTGGGCTTCATTATAAAGTTCTTCGAAATGCCTTCCGTACATGCGTAAATCCATGTAGAAACAAGTGGCCTGAGTTTCTGGTAAAAGTTGCCGTATCTCAATTGCCTGCTTTACTGCTGTAATGCAGCAAACTTTTGAACAATAGAGATTTCCCACTTTTTCGTCGCGCGATCCTACACAATGCACAAACCCAATGCGCCGGGGCACAGCGCCCTGATGTGTAACTAATTTTTCCGGCGAAGCAAACATACGCTCCAGGTCGGCACTCGTTATTACATTCTCATAAATTCCATAACCATATTCTTCCTTGCGGGTAGCATTGAAAAGATCGAACCCTGTTGCCATTATAACAGCAGCAACACTGTAAGATACCTTATCATGTGAAAATATTGTAAAATTGTGTTCTGCCTTCTCGATGCGCTCAACAGTAGTATTCGAATAGATTTCTATGCCATCAGGTTGAAGATTTTCGCGCAAAAGATGTAAAACTTCGGTACTGCTGCGGCGATCGGGAAATAACTCATTCCATTGCTTCAGATGGCCGCCTGTTTCGGCTTCGCGATCGAAAAGCATAACGCTGATACCCATTTTAGCCAACGTGGCAGCACATTCAAGTCCGGATGGCCCTCCTCCTATTACAGCTACACGTTTATTCATCTTTATAGAATTTAAGAAATGACGGACTCTTGGGTCGTCCCAAATCCTCACCGTTCAGCCCTTTGAACTTTGCACTGCTATCGTAATCTATTCCCATACTGTCGAGTAATGGCTCGGTAGGTACCTGGTGGACCTGCAACCCGATGTCCCAGGGATTGTAGCCCAACACAAGACCAGCTATTTCTTCGTATGTAAACACAGGTATTCCATTACCGTTCTTCCCATATGTCTTACCTTCCATTTCACTCAGTGCATATTGCCACCTGTCAAGGAACATCGGACATCCCGGACAATTGGTAATAATCATATCGGGTTCATAAGCTTCCATGGATTCAAACTTTTTGCGCGAACATGATATGGAATAACCACGGTTAGCCTGCACCACATATTGCCGGAATCCGAACCCGCAACAGTGCCGGCGTTCGGGATAATCGATTACTTCGCCTCCCCAGGCTTCTATCATCCCGGTAAGAACATAAGGATATTCGGCACCACCAATACCTTTGTGCGGGAACATCTTGGAATAATGACAGCCAATATGTTCTACCACTTTCAGCGGCTCACCGGTAAGTTTGTTCACCAACTTATACTTTGCTTTTGCAGCAATCTCATTCCTGAATTTATAAATGATATCGCTCGAATGGGCAAGGTTTAAAGGTTTTTCGAATTCACGGCCAGTGGCTTTACGCAGATATTGACGCACCTTTTTTTCCACTTCAGGGAAATGAAGCCATGTTTCAAGAATTTCGGTATACAATCCAAACGATGTGATGCAGGAAGGAACAAAATTGCGATAGCCCGCTTCCGTCATCAGCGAAAATTGCCGCGCGACCACGGTCATGGTCGTTTCGAAAGGAACGATATCTGTATGATAGCCAATGCCGGTGCAGGAAGTATGAGCGGCTTCATCATGAATATCCTTTCCAAGTTCATCCCTGAGAATTTTCAAAAATGTCTTTTCAGAACCGGGAAAAAAATTCTGCCGGATACAGCTACGTGCATAATAATAGCTATCGTCGGCTATCTCTTTCTGATATTCCTGCCATAGCAGGCGTTTGCCTCCTATGTTCATTCCTTTGAATGTTTGTTATTGTTGGTTGTATAAATGAAACGGAAGTACTCACTATCAATACCCTGTCCAAACTCCAGGCCCATTTCGTCAGCCTTTAATTTGGAGAAGGCCTCAATACGATCGTAGCGTTCCGTGCCTCCTGTAACATCAAAAATCTTTTGCAGTTCGTCGAGCGATTCCTGCGGAATGCTGCGCAGGATACCAGGGCCATCGCCTTTATAATTAGCGCCAAGCCGCTTCATTACCTCTACAATATTTTTCTTTTCCCAAACCCACACAGGGCCTTGCTCCGGATGCATATCGGTATCGAGTATTTCGGGATGCACGCAGTAGCCATATTTGAGTATTGTTTCGCCAATGGTCCGCTTTACAGCCAGTTGCTGCCTGCCTTTTTCGGAATCGGTGAACATACCCATATCCTGCGAAAGCGAGCGGAGAGCTATAATAATTAAACCAGGCGTATTCCCGCGTGGGCATCGTGTTTTGCACGACATACACTCACCACAATACCAAATGGTTTCGCTTCGGAGCAGCGCCTCGATGCGGGTATCATCTTTGGACTGAACAGTATCGGCAATAATACGGGGATCGTAATTGTAAAATTCCGCTGCCGGACAAATAGCGGTACATGTACCACAATTGATGCAGGAATTCAAACTTTCGACAAACCTGACATCCTGCGCGATTTTATCGTATAATAGGCCCATAGCAGATTAATCATTTGCAAAAGTAAGTATTCCTCTCAGCATCCCGAAATTATCATTTATCGCTGAAATACAAATCATTACGACTTATAATCTTTGGTATTAATGTCGTATTCGTGCAAATATATGGATTTGTTGATTGCAATAAAGAATTGCCAGGATTAAATTATGATGACAACAATTGAAAGCTCAGTACTCCATATTTCATACTTCACGTCCTACGATCAGGCATTAAACGCTTTTAAATATTATTTTTTCTCCTCTATAGAATCGTTAAATGCTTCCTATCTTTACACTCCATGCATAACTAATCAAAATGATTTCATATCCAAATGCCAAAATCAACCTTGGCCTCAATATTAGCAACAAACGCCCTGATGGTTATCACAATATCGAATCGGTGCTGTATCCTGTGCCACTCTGCGATGAACTCGAAATTGTAATTGCAGATGATAACCAGTTTTCTTTTATAAGTGGCGGGCTCAACACCGGCTGCGATGATGCTGACAATCTTTGTGTGAAGGCATACAAATTGCTCGATGACCGTTTTGGCCTGCCGGCAGTAAAGATGAAACTTCATAAAGTTATTCCTTCGGGTGCCGGGCTTGGCGGTGGATCGGCTGATGCCGCATTTACCCTGCGTATGCTGAACGACATTTTCAACCTCGGGCTGGAAAACCTGGCACTTAAAGAATTATCAGCCAGATTAGGCATGGATTGTCCTTTCTTTATTGATAACGTCCCGGCGCTGGCTACCGGCCGGGGTGATATACTTAAACCTGTCGACATCAACTTAAATGGCCATACAATTTGTATCGCAAAGCCCGATATTCATATTTCAACAGCCGATGCTTATGCCGGTGTAAGGCCACACGCCGGTGATCCTTCGGCTGCCGAACTTACCGGTTTTTCACCTTCAACATGGAAAGGAATACTTGAAAACCAGTTTGAAGAAACATTATTTCCAGTGTATCCGATCCTTGAAGACCTGAAGATATCTTTTTACGATTCTGGTGCTTTGTATGCTTCGCTTTCAGGCAGTGGTTCTGCGGTATATGGGATTTTTACATCACCGCCTAAGCTTCAGGGGAAATTTGAGGGAATATTCTATTGGGAAGGGGAAGTTAAATAATTGCCAATTGTGAAGTCTTTTGAGACGCATCATTTTCGCCATATCGACAATCTTCCTGTAAATAGACTAACCTATTTTGGTGCAATCCGGAGCAGGTAGATACCAAGCAGGCCGAAAATAATATTGGGAATCCATACAGCAATAATGGGGGGCAAACTGCCAAAAGTGGCAAATACCGTAGAGATCTGCATAAAAAGGATAAATGCAAAACTGATAGAAAGACCAAGTCCCAGGTGCATGCCGATGCCGCCCCTTGCCTTCCTGCTTGAGAGTGCAAATCCGATAATGGTAAGTACGAGCGTAGCAAAAGGAAATGCGATGCGCTTATACTTCTCCACCTCGAACTTAGCCACAGTAGGCGATCCACGCATCTTTTCGCGTTCGATAAAATTTCGCAAATCCCAATAATTCATCACCTTGGTATCATCCAGATTAAGGGTGAAATCTTTTGGCTCCAATGGTATCTTTAAAAGTTTTGACTTGCCGCGGGTAATTTTTTCTTTCATCCCGTCAATTTCGCGCTCCACAAACATATCTGCCTTCCATTTGTGCTGAATGCTATCCCAAGTAATGTAGTCTGCCGCAAATTTAGAACTTAGCCCTTTTGCATCCATTTTTTCCAGCGAAAACCTATAGCCAACCTTTGCTTGCGCATTATAGCTCTCCACATAAATAAACGTTCCCGGCGAAACCTGCATGTGAATATTCATGTTTTCGGAATGGGCCAAACTCTTAATGTATTTCCGTTCGAAATCCACCATCCTGCGATTGGTGATCGGGATTACAAAATTGCTAAGTAACAACGATAGTAGTGCCAGGATAAGCGACGAAATCATATACGGCCTGAGCAAACGCCAGAAACTGATTCCGCTATTGAGTATGGCAATAATTTCGGTATTGGAAGCCAACTTCGATGTAAAAAAAATAACAGCCACAAAGGTGAACAACGCGCTGAACAGATTGATAAAGTAAGGCAGGAAATTGAGATAATAATCGAAAATGATCGCATGAAGCGGTGCATCTTTTTCCAGAAAATCGTCGATCTTTTCCGAAATATCGAAAATGATAATGATAATGGCCAGCAAAGTAATAGCATAGAAGAACGTCCCCAGGAACTTCCGGATGATATAAACGTCGATGATCTTCAGTTTGTTCTTCATTTTTATGTGATCAAAGCCTGTGAGCCAAACGCTTAACCATGCTGTTTTTCCAGGATGTGAATGTGCCGGCATTAATCTGGTTGCGTGCCTCAGTTACCAACCAGAGATAAAATGTGAGATTGTGCAGGCTGGCGATCATTGGCCCAAGTATTTCTTTTGCAACAAATAAGTGTCGCAGGTATGCTTTGGAGTATTCCTTATCCACAAAAGAAGTTCCGTTAAGATCAATCACCGAGAAATCATTCTTCCATTTCTCATTACGGATATTAATAATACCCTCCGCTGTGAATAACATGCCATTACGTCCATTGCGCGTTGGCATTACGCAATCGAACATATCCACGCCAAGGGCAATGCTTTCCAGTATGTTGGCCGGTGTGCCCACTCCCATGAGATAACGCGGACGATCGGCAGGCAATATGCCACAAACCAGTTCAGTAAGCTCATACATCATTTCGATGGGCTCACCTACCGACAATCCTCCGATGGCATTTCCATCAGCGCCGCAGGCAGCTATGGTTTCGGCCGATTCAATGCGCAAGTCGCGGTACACACTGCCCTGTACAATAGGAAAAAGCGATTGGTTGTAGCCATAGCTACATTCCGTCTGACTAAAACGCTCAAGGCAACGGTGCAGCCATTTGTGCGTAAGGTTCATGGAACGCTTAGCGTAGTCGTATTCACAGGGATAAGGGGTACATTCGTCGAAAGCCATGGTGATATCGGCGCCGATTGCGCGCTGTATATCAACGACTATTTCCGGGGAAAACGTATGTTTGGAACCATCAATATGCGACTGAAAAACAACGCCATCGGCATTAAGTTTGCGCCTTTCGGCAAGGGAATATACCTGGTATCCGCCACTGTCGGTAAGTATGGGCCTGTCCCATCCGTTAAATTTATGTAATCTTCCGGCTTCGCTTATTACGTCGAGGCCGGGCCTGAGGTAGAGATGATATGTATTCCCAAGGATAATATGCGCCTTCACATCATCCCGCAATTCGCGGAAATGCACAGCCTTAACCGTTCCCGCAGTGCCAACGGGCATAAATATCGGTGTTTGTATGGTGCCATGATCTGTTAGGATCAACCCACTTCGGGCCGAGGAGTGCTTATCCTGTGCTTCAACTGTAAACTTCATCCAAATGTGATAAGGCCCTGGGCTGGAAATTGTTAAAATGAATGAACAGTAGCCCGGGCAAACGGTCGTAATGCACTGAAAATAACTATTCTATCGACCCTGGCGATTGTTATTAATTTTTTCACAAAGATAGATTTTATTCTTTCAGATTAAATACTTTTGTGGCACCAATACCGCATTCCAATGCTCTTTCAGTATTTCAGAGAGGAGCCCCTCTTATTTTGTATTCTTGCCATTCTGATTTTTTCAGCTTTTATTCAGCTTGTCTATTATTGGGGTGTATTCGCCCGTCTGGCTTTTAGACGTAAGAACATTGATAATAGTGCACCTGATCAGCCTGTGTCGATAGTTATTTGCGCACGCAACGAATACAGAAACCTTGCAGAGAATCTACCACTCATCCTTCAGCAGGATTATCCAGATTTTGAAGTGGTAGTGGTAAACGATAATTCCGATGACGAGAGTAATTTCCTGCTGGAGGATCTGGCGAAGGAGTTTAAAAATCTTAGCATAGTCACCATCTCGCAGACTTTGAACTTTTTCAGCGGGAAGAAATTTCCCTTATCCATAGGTATCAAATCGGCGAAACACGAATTGTTGCTTCTTACCGACGCCGATTGCAGACCCAGGAGTAGCCAATGGCTAAGACAGATGCAACGCAATTTTACGCCCGGAACTGATATCGTGCTGGGATATGGCGCTTACGAGCCAGGCCAGGGCCTGCTTAATAAACTCATACGTTTCGACACATTACATATCTCCATACAATATTTTTCGCTGGCTCTGGCACACTTGCCTTATATGGGTGTTGGGCGCAATCTGGCATACCGCAAATCTCTTTTCTACAAGCACAATGGCTTTATTTCGCATTACCGCATTCCATCGGGCGACGACGATTTATTCGTAAACAAAGCTGCCACAAGCCGGAACACTCGCATCGAAATTACGCCCGGCAGTCATACACTCTCCCAGGCTAAAACCACCCTGAGCGCCTGGATGCGCCAAAAACGGCGCCACTTTAGTTCAAGTCATTATTACAAAGCAAGGCACAAATTTGTATTAAGCATTTATCTGGGAAGTCAGTTTCTTTTCCTGGCAAGTTTTATTTTTCTTATCAGCCAGGGATGGATGTACCAGGTTGTTTTGGGTATTTTCGGGCTACGACTTATCAGCCAGTTGATAATCTTTAAAAAATGCATGATCCAATTGGAAGAAAGAAATTTACTATTACTTTTACCCTTGCATGAGGTATTTTTTGTCCTCTTCAATCCTCTGGTAGGACTTTCCAACTTTTTTCAACCTAAGGTTCCATGGAAGTAGCACCCAAACTCACCGACAAAGCCCTCCGCGATTATAAACTGGTGAGGCTTGCTGTTGAGAAAGGTGATCAGAAAGCATACGCCGCTTTGATGAAGCATTACCGCGATGCACTATACTTTATGTTGCTGAAGATGACCAACAATCCGTCCGATGCTGACGATCTTGCCATCGAAGCCTTCAGCAAAGCCTTCAACAAACTCGACCAATATACACCCGATTTCGCTTTCAGCACCTGGCTTTTCCGAATTGCCAGCAACAACTGCATCGATTTCCTTCGCAAAAGCAAAAAGAATGCGCAATCGCAAGATTTGGGTTCCGATTCGCAGGGTGAAAATAATCAGCCGGATGATACGCCTTCTCTTTCACCCG
>DASVHX010000226.1:0-2832 GCA_036382355.1 Bacteroidales bacterium | reverse complement strand
TGGGGCGGAACATTAATATCCGCGCCTTCGAGCAGTTTTAGTAAAGCCTGCTGAACACCTTCACCGGAAACATCACGGGTAATGGAAGGATTGTCGCTCTTGCGTGCAATTTTGTCAATTTCGTCGATAAATACGATGCCTTTTTCGGCAGCTGCAACATTAAAATCAGCTGCCTGCAGTAATCGTGAAAGTATACTTTCAACATCCTCTCCCACATAACCGGCTTCGGTAAGTACCGTGGCATCAGCAATACAGAATGGCACATGCAACATCTTGGCAATAGTGCGCGCTAATAATGTTTTACCGGTTCCTGTTTCTCCAACAAGAATGATGTTTGATTTTTCGATCTCTACATCATCTTTATCCTTACCAACCGGCTGATTAATACGTTTATAATGATTGTATACAGCTACCGAAATGATTCTTTTTGCGTCCTCCTGACCAATTACATATTGATCGAGATAGCGCTTTATTTCAAGAGGTTTAGGTATATCGTACCGGCCTAGATCCTTGGTTTTATGCTGAGCCAACTCTTCAGTGAGGATTTCACGGGCCTGATCGATGCAATAATCGCATATATGAGCTTCCAGCCCGGCGATAAGCATATTGGTATCGTGTTTGGGTCTCCCACAAAATGCACAATGTTCTTCTTTCTTGGCCATTGGTGTTGATTATATTCCAGTTTCGACTGGTATAAATATTAAGCTACAGATTTTGTCCGTTGCAGAATCTCATCGATCATACCATAAGCCTTAGCTTCTTCGGCAGTCATCCAGTAATCGCGGTCAGAGTCTTTTTCTATCTTCTTTAATGGCTGCGCTGAATGTTGCGCTATGATTTCGTAAAGTTCCTTTTTAAGTTTCAGAATTTCGCGGGTTGTAATCTCGATATCTGAAGCTTGTCCTTCGGCGCCGCCCATTGGCTGATGGATGAGGATACGCGAATGCTTAAGTGCTGTTCGTTTACCTGCTTTGCCTGCACATAGCAACACCGCGCCCATTGAAGCGGCCATGCCTGTACAAATGGTGGCTACATCGGGACCGATATATTGCATGGTATCGTAGATGCCGAGGCCAGCGTAAATTGATCCGCCCGGTGTATTTAGGTAAATCTGGATGTCGCGCTTCGAATCCACAGACTCTAGAAACAACAACTGCGCCTGGATAATATTCGCTACATAATCATCAATAGGAACTCCAAGAAAAATAATCCTATCCATCATCAGACGCGAAAAAACATCCATTGTGGCAATGTTCAATTGACGTTCCTCGATAATGGTTGGCGAAATATAATTTTCGAATACGGAGGTATAACGATCGAGTGTCAGACTGTTAATTCCGCGGTGGCGGACAGCGTATTTTCTGAATTCATTGTTTGTCATACTTTTATCATTTATTGATTTGCAGAAGCTAAAGTAATAAATTCCTCGTAGCTAATTTCTTTTTCAACAAGCTTAAGGGTCGATTTCATGAGAGAATTTAGCTTCTGTTCGTAAAGTTTATCGTTTATTTTATGAACTTCTTCTTTGTTCTTCATTATAGTATC
Source organism: Bacteroidales bacterium (assembly GCA_036382355.1). GTDB lineage: Bacteria > Bacteroidota > Bacteroidia > Bacteroidales > DASVHX01 > DASVHX01. Next base: position 1,287 of record DASVHX010000226.1, on the reverse strand, counting down.
GGCAATGGAGTCGAATCTTTTTTCCATTTCCGGATCAATTTCTTCTTGCGAGTTGCCTGGTTTAAAATATCCTTTTATGAAGTTTTTTATTTCAGCATCAGTCACAACAAGGTTGTGATCGCGAATAATTTTATTTTCGATAAGTTGCCACCTCATTGATTCTGCGAAGCGCTCATATTCGGATTCTATCGTTTCAGGGGTCAGTTTGCCTTGGTTATTATCCAACAACCAACGTTTCATGAATGCATCAGGCAAAGTGATATTAGCATCCTTTATCAATTGTTTCACGGCATTGTTCACTAATAATTTGTCGGTATCTGCTTCAAAAGCAACGACAGCTTCCTGGCGAATACGTTCACGAAATTCTTCAGTGGTAGTCATGCCTGATTCGGGATAAACCAAATCAAAAAGAACCTGATCAACAGGAGCCGGATCCATTCTGCTGATTTCCTGCAGTGTGAAACGGAATTCCGATTGCATTTGTGCCGCGGCTTCTTTACCCAGGTCGAGTAATGTGGCCAGATTGGTAACATTATCAATAGCTTTAGCTGGATTGAAGTCAATTGAATCTCCTGCTTTGAGCCCGGTAAACCTGGCTTTTTCATTTTCATCCAAAATCTGGTCAATGGAAAACGAATTGCTGCAGGAATGCCCGCCATCCAAGATATTTGCTTCTGCATCGAGTTCAACAAATTCGCCTTTCAGCGAATCGCCGGCGGCAGAAACTTCCGGGTTTATCATTTTGCCATTGCGACGGCAGATATCAGCTACATAGTTATCCACCATAGTTTCGTCTATCTTAATCTTGTAATAGTCTACGGCTGTTTTATCAGAGAATTCGAAATTAAAATCGGGCATCAGGCCAAGATCAAAATAAAACTCGAGATCCTTCTCTTCATCACCATCAAGTTCTGGCGTACGCTCATCGTTGGGCAAAGGTTGGCCGAGAATTTCGATTTTATTATCTGTAATATAATTGTTCAGCGATTCAGAGAGCAGTTTGTTCAGCTCATCAGCAAAAACAGAACTTCCGTACATTTTTTTAACCATTCCAAAAGGAACTTTCCCTGGCCTGAATCCCGGAATATTGGCTTTGCGCTGATAATCCTTTAATATTTTATTGACCTGCTCGTTATAATCGGCAGGGCTAATTTCAATTTTAATGGTGGCTGTGAGTTCGCCGGTGCTTTCTTGCGTAATTTTCATCGATTAAAATAATTTGCAGTATAGCCTTAGTTTGATTATGGTTCATTATCAAGCAGATATGCTCGAATTATATACCCTCTG
>DASVHX010000225.1:0-2687 GCA_036382355.1 Bacteroidales bacterium | reverse complement strand
TAATAATATGTTGTCCGTAAAACAGCAAGTCGATATCTATTGTGCGGGAAACATATCCCGGAAAATCATGAGATCGCAACCGCCCCAGCTTAGTTTCTGCAACAAGGATTTTTTCCATGAGTTCAGTAGCTTGCATATTTGTGCTGATTTCGATTACCTGGTTCAGGAAAGCTGTGTTATCATCAAAACCCCATGGCTCAGTTTCATACACTGATGAATAGCGCGATATTGGTTCGCCGAACTTGCGCACTGCTTCGGCAGCCTGTTGCAGATAAGCCAACCTGTCGCCAGTATTACTTCCAAGGAGCAGGTAGCATATTTCCATGCGGTGTTGTTTATTCCTGTCCAAATGTACAACACGATTCTCCTAAAAAAAATGATTGCGTGTGATTTTCTGAACCAATTTATCAACATTTAATAAGTCTGATTGGTAAGCAAATTTCTCTGTTTATGCTTTGTGTAACTTTTTCTTATTAATTTAGTCAAACATTTCGACTATGTATAGAATATCTATTCTTAATTTTAAAGCTATCCTATTATGAAACAGTTTTTTAAATTCATGTTTGCCTCCATGCTGGGGTTTTTCCTGACGTTTGTACTCATTCTTTTCATACTTGTCGGTATAATTGCCTCGGCGATTAGCTTTGGAGGTAAAGAAACTGTTACCGTACCCGATAAAACCATACTCTTACTTAAGTTTGATCAGCCGGTGAACGACCGTTCGCCTTCAAATCCATTTTCCGGCTTTAATTTCATGAATTTCAAAACTAATAAAAACATTGGGCTAAATGATGTTATCCTTGTCTTGCGCAAAGCTGCCGATGACAGACAAATCAGCGGAATACTGCTCGATCTCGATGTCCTGAATATGGGTTCAGCCACTACTGAGGAAATTCGCAACGCTTTGCTCGAGTTTAAGAAATCCAAAAAATTCATCTACAGTTATTCGGAAGACTATTCTCAGAAAGCGTATTACCTGGCCTCTGTAGCAGATAAAATCTACCTAAACCCGGCCGGTGCGCTTGAGTTTAAGGGTTTGTCGGGGCAGGTGATGTTCCTGAAGGGACTGTTAAGCAAACTTGAGATTGAGCCTCAGATTATTCGCCATGGTAAATTCAAAAGTGCGGTAGAGCCTTTGATCCTGGATAAAATGAGTGCAGCAAGCCGCGAGCAAACCTTAAGCTTTCTCAGTTCCATGTGGAATCAAATGCTGAAAGGCGTTTCTGAATCGCGGAAGATAAGTATTGAGCAGCTAACTGCTATTGCCGATAGCATGAAAGTGCGCTCACCCGAAGATGCCGTGGCGTTAAAACTTGTGGATAAATTAATCTATAAAGATCAATTGATAGATGAATTGATGGCTAAAACCGGCGCAAAGGAAAACAAGGATCTCAGCCTGATGACTTTGGGTAAATATTCTGATGCAGCAGGCAGCAGCGAATATGGCAGTTCCAAAGATAAAATTGCAGTTATATACGCTTTGGGCAATATACAAGGTGGCGAAGGCGACGACCTTACCATTGGTTCAGAACGTATTTCAAAAGCTATTCGCAAAGCCCGGCTGGATAAAAACGTGAAAGCTATCGTTCTGCGAATAAACTCTCCCGGAGGCAGTGCTTTGGCTTCGGATGTTATCTGGCGCGAAGTGGTGCTGGCCAGGCAGGCGAAACCAGTTGTGGCTTCCATGGGCGATGTTGCTGCTTCTGGAGGATACTACATTGCCTGCGGTGCATCCAGAATCATCGCCAGCCCCAACACCATTACGGGATCAATAGGGGTTTTTGGCATTGTTCCGAATATGCAGAAATTCTTCAATAACAAACTTGGGATCACATTTGACCAGGTTAAGACCAATGCTTACGCCGATTACATCTCAGGTACACGCCCAATGACAGTGATGGAAACAAGATTCCTCACCCGGGATATCGAAACGATATATAAAACATTTACTACTCATGTGGCACAAGGGCGTGGCATGACGGTTGCCCAGGTCGATAGTATCGGACAGGGCAGGGTTTGGAGCGGAACCGATGCAAAAAGAATCAGGCTTATCGATGATTTCGGCGGGCTCGACCTAGCCGTTAAAACTGCTGCCAAGCTGGCAAAACTTGAGAAATACCGTGTTACGGAACTCCCAGAACAAAAGGATCCGTTCACGATGCTTATGGAGGAATTCAGCAACGAAGGTTATTCCCGTTTTATTAAATCGGAGCTGGGCGATAATTATGTCTATCTGGATTACATCAAAGAGATTTCGCAAATGAAAGGCGTTCAGGCGCGTTTGCCATTTGAGTTTACGATTGAGTAATTCATACCAGCAGATATTGAAACGAAGCAGGCTGCCCAGATGGACGGCCTTTTTCGTTTGTCATAAATCAGTATTTATTAGTCTTCTTTATCGCAAAGGCTGATGGTGTTCGTTTTTGAAAAAGATTAGAGGTGCAATATATTGATCATTTCTGATTCTCTTCCTTTTTTCAAAGAATGGTCGCCGTTTTTAATAATTTTGCACCATACGATAAATATAAAAGATATGTTTCCAACTATTAATCCAACTACTACATCGGCGTGGAAAGCGCTTGAAGAATACTTCAAAACTTTTAAAGGCACGCAGATGAAAGACCTTTTCAGAAAAGATGCTCAGCGTTTTGATAAATATTCCTTAAAATTTGAAGATATCCTTATCG
>DASVHX010000224.1:0-2012 GCA_036382355.1 Bacteroidales bacterium | reverse complement strand
CAGCCACTTGATAACGGGGTTAATTATACGTTTACTATCGCTTCGGGCATTAAAGGATTTTCCGGAGAAACCTTTCCCGGACTGGAATACACATTCATTACACTTGCTGGTAAGCTTACTATTCAACATATAGATCTTAATGGCTCAGTTTTTTCAACTTCAATTGTGTTCCAGAATATAGATCCTGAAAATATCAATATTCAGGTTGCATTTTCCCATCCGCTTGATGCATCAAATTATAAATCTTATTTTTCCCTATCCGGGAATAATGAGCTTTCGATGGCACTTTCGGCTGACGAGAAAGTTGTGACAATAAGTCCGGTTAATAAACTGAGCGCTTTTACCCGCTATGATTTTACAATTTCGAATAATTTGAAATCTAAAAGCGGGTTTCCTTTTGCAGGTTTTGCCAATTCGTTTTATACCAAACCCGACACAACGCTTAAATTTCCATTAATCTCGGATGAGGAACTTCTTACCCTTATTCAGAGGCAGACTTTCAAATATTTTTATGATTTTGCTCATCCAAGCTGTGGACTGGCAAGGGAGAGAAACACTTCAGGTGACGTTGTAACGATGGGAGGATCTGGTTTTGGGGTAATGGCTCTTATTGTTGGAATGGAACGTGGGTTTATCACCCGCAATGAAGGCTTGACACGCCTCGGTAAAATACTTGGATTCCTGGAAACCTGCGACCGCTTCCACGGGGCCTGGCCCCATTGGCTTAACGGCGTCACCGGCAAAGTTGTTCCTTTTGGCCAGAATGATGATGGTGCTGATCTTGTTGAGACTTCTTTTATGATTCAGGGACTTCTCGCGATGCGGCAATACCTGAATCCTGCAACTCCTGCAGAAAACACAATCATTGGCAGGATAAATACATTAGCCAATTCCGTGGAGTATGATTGGTTTACACAAGGCGGTCAGAATGTGCTTTACTGGAATTGGTCCCCAAACAGCGGATGGGCCGTAAATGTGAAACTCCAGGGATACAACGAGACTCTCATCACTTATGTGCTGGCAGCAAGTTCAACAACGCATTCCATTCAGGCAGCCGCATATAAATTAGGCTATAGCCGGAACGGAGCTATGCGTAACGGAAAAACATTCTACGGTTATAAGTTGCCATTGGGCGAGGATTATGGAGGACCCTTATTTTTTACACATTATTCTTTCCTGGGATTGAATCCAAAGAACCTACAGGATGAATTTGCAAATTACTGGGAACAAAACGTCAACCAATCTCTGATCAATCAGGCTTATTGTATTCAGAATCCGCTTAAATATGTTGGTTACAGCAGTTCTTCGTGGGGACTTACCGCCAGCGATAACAAGGACGGTTATAGCGCGCACTCTCCCACTAATGACCTTGGGGTAATTACACCAACAGCTGCAATTTCGTCGCTGCCTTATACTCCAACGCAATCGATGGATGCCATCAGACATTTTTATTATATTCTGGGTGATAAACTCTGGGGACCATACGGATTTTACGATGCTTTCGATGTTACACATGGTTGGTGGGCAAGTTCTTACATAGCCATTGACCAGGGACCGCAGGTTTGTATGATCGAAAACTACCGTACCGGCCTCATTTGGAATTTATTTATGTCAGCACCCGAAGTACAAACCGGTCTTACTAAATTAGGTTTCAGCTACAAATAATAGTCAAAATAAGTAGCAGGAAATCTCTCTTCATGTTGGTTGTGATGAAGTTATGCATCCAGATATCCAAACAAGAACTAATTTATAAGGAGTAAGATGAAATAGCCATGAGAAAATTTTCACACCAACCGATATAATATTAAGGCTATTCCATGTGACCCGTCAAAAATAAACAATCACACATGAACATGAAAAATCGAATAAAGCTCGGCAAAGTATTATTACTTGCCCTATTTATTACTGCTTCAGGTTGTGCACAGTCGCAGCAACCTGCATTCAAATCCTTCGGGAAGGTTAATTACCCGGTATCATCCGATGAAGTGGCAATGCTCGATTCCATTCAGCAT
>DASVHX010000223.1:0-4766 GCA_036382355.1 Bacteroidales bacterium | reverse complement strand
AAGAACAAATCCGAATATCTTTTTTACGGTGGTTATTGGCAATTCAAGGGCAATTTTTGATCCTAAAAACCCACCTATCGTAAATGTGATCGCGATTATTAATGCATATTTCCAGTTAAGCTGACCGGCTTTATAATAATTCATCGCTGCCAGGATGCCAACGGGTGGCAACATAACGGCAAGGCTGGTTCCCTGGGCTTCTATCTGGCTGAGTCCAAGCAAATAAATGAGTGCCGGTATCATAATTACACCTCCGCCTAAACCCACTAAGCCGCCGAAAACACCGGCAGCCAAGCCAATCAGCACCAGGATCAGAAAAACATATACGTTCATAAAGTAATAATTAGATTAAAAGTCAAGACTTAGCGAGAAATAGAAGATTCGGGGTTGTACCTGGCCATCTTCCACACCCCAGGCCCAATCGGCACGTAAAAAATACCCAAACAATCGGCTTCTGAGACCGGCTCCGTAACCGGCAACGATTGGGTTTTTCTGTACCATAACTGTTATTAACAGTGGTTTGCGGTCAATTGTTCGCGTAAAGTGTGTATTATCTTCAGAGAATGGATTGGTACCGGTCCAGGCTGAACCGGCATCGGCAAAACCAACAATCTGGAAGTTGTTGATAAAGTCGGATTTTATAGGCCGGTTGAATAAATAATGGAATACTGGGAATCGCAATTCCGAATTGAATACAGCGAAACTATTTCCATTGCGTATGTTCTGGTTAAAGCCACGCATATTTGTTGCCAGTGCCTGGTAGGCGTAATCGTTACCTGTAGCTACCGAATTCTCCTGGTTAAACTTTGGATTAAGCCAATTATCGACACCACCCATATAATAGATAAGTTTGCTATTACCAAAGGAAGAACTTGCTGCAAAACGGTTGGCCCAGATGAAGGTGCGGTGTATTTTAAGGTAATTTCTGAAATCCATCCCAACAACGGCCAGAGTCTTGGATTCACCTTTCAAAAGTTTATAATACTCCCCAAAGATCTTATATCGCCATCCAGAATATAGATTCAGTCCGAGGTTACGGGTATTATCGTATATGAGTTCGGCTTTAAGCCCTCCCCACGTGTTTATGCTGTTTGGCTGAAGCAGGTTGATAGGATCGGTTGAAAGATTTACAGCCTTGTCGTAACGCACAAGCGCCGAGCCTTTGATAGCAAATACTTCGCTGAACGGATATTTTAAAATATAATGCAACTCATGAATCCGGTGACGGATTATCGAAAAATCGCCCGTCTCTTCTACTGATTGCCTGTGAAAAATAATTTCGCGGTCCACCCGGTGTTTCAGATTGGCAAAACTGAGCAGGTATTCGTTATTCTGGAAATTCATATCCAGCCTCACTCCACCGGTTATGCGATAATCCTCCAGCAGATCGACACCTCCTACTTTAAAGAGTACATTAAGTCCCGGATAAAGATAAATTGGCGAATTGCCTCCTGTATAAGGTTGATAGGCAGCATTCAGAAAATTAAAATCGATCTGGCTAACCAACTGGCTTATAGAATATACCACATTATAGTTGCGCTGCTTCGGCATCCTGAATCCTGGTGTTTCCGCAGGAAGAATACGTGCTCCGGACGAAGTTTTCGCGGCCAGCGAATCGCCTTTAATCTTCATCCGGTTAAAAGCCTGTTGCGACAGCTGGTAATTATTGATGTCGATACGGCTTGTATCAGGCTGTTGGTTACTTATATCGTTTTCATAAACATTGACCAGTTTTTTCTTCTTTACAGGAATAGCCGGAGCTTTGGGTAAAGTTTTCTTTTTCTCCATTTCTACGCTCCGGGCCATTGACAGCTCGTCCATGTAAGGTGTATTTGTCAATGAAGCAGATTCTGTGGTGGTTGCTTCCGGCATATCATTCAGGTAGAGATGGTATGCATTCTTCCGGAACACAATTTCACCATATTTGCCAGCTAGTCCATTTGCATCATGTTGGATGATATTATTTTGATAATTAGTTACCGGGAACGATGAAGTGAAAAAACGGTAATGAGTAGTTGTGTCCACATAGGTTATCGTGCTGTCGAACTTTGCTACAAACCGGTTATAGATTCCATTTGAATCGCTGAGATAGGTGAAATATCCAGGCTGATAAAGCAAAGGCTGAACTTCGTTTATCTCTGGGGTGCGGGTTACCCTGTATAAAGCTTTGGAGCGGGTACTGAAATCATAGATAAACAAGTCGTTGGTGTTCATGCCTTCGGGCAATGGCTTTGTACTTTCTTTCATCTGAAGTGTATCAACCGGGCGGTTGGAACTAAAAATAATTTTTCGGCCCGACTGGAGAAACCTGGGCTGAAGGTCGTTATATGTATCTTTGGTCAGTTGCTCGAAGGAATTAGACGCTATGGTGTAAATATAAATGTCGGATTGTCCTTTTTGCACGGCCGAAAACACAAACGATCTGCCGTCAGGAGCGTAAGAAAAATCCAATATTTTATCAAAATTATATAAGAACTGTTTCTGAAACTTATGCGTTTCTGTTGAATAAAAATAGAGAAATTTCAACCCTTTTGCCTCAATGATCATCGCGAGTATTTTCCCGTTGGGATGCCAGGCCAGCAAAGGATAGGTATAATCGGTTTTCTCGTCGAGTTCGTGCCCGCGTTTGAAAATCATCCTATTTTTTTTTGTTGACAGATTCTGCATAAAAACGCGGTATCTGCCTTCCTCATTGGTGGTGTATGCGACGGATTCACCATCGGGGTTAATCTTGAGCTGCCCCAGCACGAGATGTGGTTTCTTCCTGGTTTTAATTTGATTGGCAATATTCGTATGCGCCAGTTGATCGAAAGGCTGATAGCGCGATTCGTAATACGTACGCCATTCTTTCATCAGGTTCTTAAATGAAACGCCCAACACGTAAAGGAATCCGCTTTCCACACTCTTGCTGATGCGCGCCATGTAGATAATATCCGGTATATTACGCGCCCCATAATGCCTGGCTATATATTCCCAGAAGGAATGCCCGGCATAAAGTGCATCATCACCCATTAAATGATTGAATTTACGATAACGGCCACTAAGAATTCCATCACGTACGATGTTGTCGGTTTCGGTACTCCACTCCTCTCCATAATATGACACCAGCCCGTTTACATACCAATCCGGGAAGTTTATTAATGTTGCATTTTTGATTTGTGTCCCTATCGATCCGCCATGGATCGTTTGATCGATCAACAATTTAGCTATTCCTGCCCTTATCTGCTTGTCGAAATGGGTATAGTCGCCATCAAAATAAATAAAAACTTTATGCTCTACAATATAAGTGACGCCTCCCGTATTATACTGCTGATCGCTTATAAGCCCGATATTGCTTTGCCTCAGATCGGACATATTGTTGTAAACCACAAACTGGAACTTATCCTTATCTTCGAATGTGGTCTGCAGTTTTCGCTCGAGCTCGGACATATACGATAAGGCATATTTTGCCGTATGCGTTGCTAATTCCTTCCCGTTAAGGTAAAAGTAAACGTCGAACTTAGGAAATCGATAATACGTCCACAGGAAATCTTTGTATTGAACCCTGTTTTTACCAAATGACATCTGCGAACCATTATAGAACTGCGCCTTACCGGGTTGGGGTAATAACAGGAGACCACCAATACATAAGACAAAAATAATTATCCTGGTAGCTATAGAGATCTTCATGCGTGATTGTGCAATTTTTCGATTCGGGAAATTGAAGTGCTAAAGTAACAATAATTTTGCCACCTCATCCACGATTATAGGCAAACACATATTTCCGTACCTTTGAAGCCCCACTTAAAACAAGGTTATGCTCACAATCCGATCATTTGTTTTTAATTCGTTTGGCGTAAATACATATGTGCTTTACGACGAAAGCCGGGAATGCATCATTATAGATCCGGCCTGTCAGTATCCTGATGAAGAAGATGAATTGGCTGGATTCATTGGAGCAAATAATCTGAACCCGGTACGTTTGATCAATACGCACACGCACATCGATCATATTTTGGGTAATACGTTCATTTCTGAAAAATATAACCTCATCCCCGAAACTCATTCTGACGCAGTAATATTCCTGGATACAGCCCAACAGGCTGGCGCTGCTTTTGGTGTAAAGATAGAAAAGGTAATTTTTCCTGTTAAATTTCTGGGCGATGGTGACACCGTGAAATTCGGGAATTCATTGTTGCGGGTTTTATACACGCCCGGGCATGCAGCGGGAAGCATTTGCCTGGTGAGCGATGCCGATAGTTTTGTAGTTACCGGAGATGTTCTTTTCCAGGAAAGCATCGGACGCACCGACCTGCCCACCGGCGACCTGGACCTGCTATTGGCGAGTATCCGCGAAAAACTCTTCACACTGCCCGATTCATTCAAGGTTTATCCCGGGCACGGACCTGCTACCAGCATCGGTTTCGAGCGCCGCAACAACCCTTTTATCAGCTGAACTTAGAAAAATCGTTTAACTGGCGGGCAATCTTTTCTGCATCCTGATCTTTCATGCAACGAAAATGACCTTTGGGGCACTGGTGGAACCCGATCCCGCTACATGGCCTGCATTTAAGTCCATATACCTCAGCAATGGCCGTTTTCCCGCTATGCGCATCGGGCAAATAAGGATACATTCCGAATTCAGGAATTGTATTTCCCCATATTGAAATCATATTTTTGTTGAAAGCTGCCGCTACATGCATCAGGCCTGTGTCGTTGCTGGCTATGGCCCTGGCCTGCTTTACCAGCGAAGCTGATTGCATAAGCGAAAATTGTCCACAGGCATT
>DASVHX010000222.1:0-5701 GCA_036382355.1 Bacteroidales bacterium | reverse complement strand
TTTGGGCCAACTTGCCTATTCCAAAAAATACAAAGCTGCCTGGTTATTCGCAGTCTGTCCTATAGATACACCTGGAAAGATAATAAGCGGGGCAGTGAAGTCGGTGATGGCTTATTTTTATATCCCGATAGTTGTGATATTTGCTTTGCCCGCATTGGTATTTGTTGGCACGGGGATTTTGCCGAATCTCATCCTGGGATGCTTTAATATATTGATTATCACTTCACTGATTGCGTACTTTAGTTTGAGGGAACTTCCTTTCTCAGTTTCCGCGCAAAATGCATCAAAAGGCAGGACAATAAGCCGGAATATAATAACGACGCTAATTCCGCTCGTTTTTGGATTTTTTCACTGGCTGATTTTCGATTTCCTGTGGGTAGTGATAATCCTCGCGGTGCTTGCTATTATAGCAACCTATATGGTTATGGATTCGATCCGGAATCTGAGTTGGTCAAAAATAAAGAGCTTTGATATAAAAGATTGAAAAGTTATTTAGCGAACACCAGTTATCAACTATATATAAAAAATGAGGCTCCCCGATTGAGGAACCTCGTTTGTGTAAGCAAATCCCAGCTTAGCATACAAAAAGAGCACCTGGAGATTTCTGTTTTTATGATTAGCCCAATGTAATCTGGAATGAGTATCCAAGGACGGTTACAGTGGCAATATTATCGCATTCGCCGGTGCCATAGTCAATAACGCGTTTTGCTTCACCATCAGGTTTAAGTTCAATCACACCACTCACAAAATGGTTGCAGCTCATTTTCCATACCAAAGGAGTTGTAATTGCAATTGCAAACGTTTGTCCTTCAATGGTTGTGCCACTGGAAGAACCCGTAAAACTGTAAACATCGTCTCCCATCATAAGGGTATTTTCGCCTTCGGTCCATTCACGGTTATGATTCGAATGATAGGTGATTGTGCCGCCGTTATCTGCCAATACAATAGAGCCATTTGTTGTAATGTCGTAGTTGATATGACCAGCAGCATTATGCCCCTTATTCGTAATTGTGCGTGTGCCAATAACCTGGTTTTCATTTACGAAATAGTTTTCGAAAGTTAAAGAAACTATGGTTAGGCTATCCGTTAAAGGGCCATTAAACGTTACCAACATTTTACCACGACGGTAATTTCCATCTGCGCACTGGCAATTGGTTGCGCCGAAATCAAGCGTCATTGTCGTAGGAGTCTCAAGCCAGTCGAGTGTTACGGTAAGGCATCCACTCACTGATGCTGAACCATCTTTGGTTGATTTTGTAGTGCCTGGTGTAAGCAGCGTAAAATCAATTTGCCCTTCTTCCTGGTCAAAAGTCTGCTGAGCAAATATACTATTGCGATCGGCATAAGATACCTTTTGATTGTTGACCGCGTCCTTTATGCATCCTGGAAACAAGCCCGCTGTTATAGCGATTACAAATAAGCTACTGAATAAGATTTTAGTTTTCATATAAATGGATATAAGTTATTAACCTGAAAATTAATAATTATTTATTTCAGCAAAGGACAAAGATAGAATACCTGCCAGGGAATAAATTTAAAAATAGGTTAATAATCATCTAACGCTTGTTTTGATATAAAATTTCATATTCCGATTTGGAAATGAATTATTTTGTAATTAATAATCGGGAGAATGATGATCACAACAAAACAATTTCTTGGTTATATTTACCGAAAATCCTCTGATGGCTGCCTTACGCGATCTTTTCAGGCGAAAAACCATTGATATGATACTCATCCATGCCGAAAAGCATGGTGAGGAAAGTACGTCCATGCGCAGGAGCCTGACTGTTCGCGACCTCACGGCACTTGGAATAGCGGCCATTGTTGGTGCCGGTATTTTCAGTACAATCGGTAATGCAGCTGCCAGCGGCGGGCCGGCAATTTCTTTGTTATTCGTTTTTACTGCGCTGGCTTGTGGCTTTTCAGCCATGTGTTATGCTGAATTTGCTTCTTCAATTCCCATAAGCGGAAGCGCTTATACCTACGCCTATGCCAGTTTTGGCGAACTTATCGCATGGATTATTGGCTGGGACCTTATCATGGAATATGCCGTTGGCAATATTGCAGTAGCCATTTCCTGGTCGGGTTATTTTACCGGGCTATTGAGTGGATTAGGTATGCATATTCCCGAATTTTTTTGCATCGACTATCTTAGTGCCGCCCGGGGGTTTAAAGAAGCTTCGGCTTTGCTGGCAGGAGGAATTCCTTTCTCTCAACTGAATAGTGGCATGCAGGAAGCCTGGCTGGCCTGGCAAAATGCCCCTGCTTTGGGCGGCATCCGCCTGATAGCTGATCTCCCGGCTTTCGGTATCGTAGTTTTTATTACATGGCTGGTTTACAGGGGGATTTACGAAACAAAAGTGGCTGGCAATATTATGGTGATCCTCAAATTAGCCATCCTGATGCTGGTAATTGGCGTGGGTTCATTTTATGTTGACCCGAAGAACTGGAGTCCTTTCGCACCCAATGGCGTTGTTGGAGTACTCAAAGGCGTGTCGGGTGTTTTTTTTGCATATATAGGGTTTGATGCCATTTCCACAACTGCCGAAGAGTGTAAAAACCCCAAACGCGATCTTCCTCGTGCCATGATATATGCTCTCATTATTACCACCGTTTTATACGTGCTCATCAGCCTGGTGCTCACCGGGATGGTGCGCTCATCAGAACTGGGAGTGGCTGATCCCCTGGCTTTTGCCTTTGCCAGACTTCATCTCACTAAACTTTCGGGAATTATTGCCATAAGTGCAGTAATAGCCATGGCCAGTGTGCTGCTGGTGTTCCAGGTGGGGCAGCCACGTATTTGGATGAGCATGAGCCGCGACGGACTTCTGCCACCAAGGTTTTCAAAGTTGCACCCGCGTTTTAAAACTCCTGCCTTTTCTACCATCCTCACCGGTATTTTAGTGGCAGTTCCTTCGCTTTTTCTGAACCTGACTGAAGTGACCGATCTGACCAGTATCGGTACTCTTTTCGCGTTTATCTTAGTTTCCGGAGGAATTCTTTTGCTTAATCATGGAAAAGGATCAGTGCGGACAGGCGGCAGTTTCAAGGTGCCCTATTTCGACAGCCGTTTTAGTCTTCCCTTCCTATGGCTTGTGATACTAATTGTCTGGGTCACCTCTGCTTACACAAATTCCGGGAGTTCCCCGATGAATTGGTATGAGAGTGATTTGCTCACATGGCAAGGAATCGTTCCGCATCTTCCACTCGTAATTTACCTGGTTCTGGCGGCTATCTTCACTGTGATAAGTGTGATTTACCGCTGGTCGCTTATACCAGTCCTGGGTTTGCTTACCAATCTATACCTGATGAGCGAACTGGGCATTACCAACTGGCTTCGTTTCCTTATTTGGCTTGCAATAGGATTGATGTTATATTTCACCTACGGTTCGAAACACAGCAGATTGCGGAAAGAAAGATAGGGGAATTGGGAGGCCGGAACGGGAAAGTAATACAATTTCTAATTTCTAATTGACCTAATTTATAGTTGACCTATGGAAATTCAGAATCCCAAAAAGGGGAAAAAGAATCAATTTGAAAGTCAAAATGTAAAATGCAAAGTTGAAAAGTTCAAAAAATGTGAACTTCCTGCAAACAGTCTTATAGGTGGGACTTAGAGGATTTTTAAAAGTATGAAGCTAATTTTGAATTTTGCATTCTTTTTAGTGCTGAGCGCAGTCGAAGCATGATACCTGCATTTTGACATTACAGAAAATTCATAAATAAATTTCTATTTCCCAATTTCGCCATTTACTATTTCCCTAAAAGCCTAAATAGGTTATTTCAGGCAAATTTGCTTCGGGATTCTCAGCGCGGGACTGGGAATGAACCCTGGTGATAAATTCCTTAGACCGATTTAAATCATCCGAACGAAACAGGAATAGAACCTCATTTTCATCGTCCACATTTTTCCATAAATATTCCAAATAAAGACTTTGTTTAGCATGTTCTGCTGAATCAGCTTTAAGAATTGCTTCAATCGTTTCAAATTTTACATCTCGTAATCGGGCTAGTACATGGGCCATTTTTGTGAGGTATTAGCGATTATTATTCCCATTAAATCTAAATAATACAACTATCAACTGAACGATTGCATTTCGTGTAATTTGTGATATATGCCTTTGCGTTCCAGTAATTCGGCATGAGTGCCACGCTCAACAATAGAACCTTTTTGAAGCACTACAATCTCATCAGCAAACTGGATGGTGGAGAGACGGTGGGCAATTACTACCGAGGTTCGGTTTTTCATCAGATTTACAATAGCTTCCTGCACCAGGCGTTCCGATTCGGTATCAAGTGCCGATGTGGCCTCGTCGAGGATAAGAATTGGCGGGTTTTTGAGCACTGCGCGGGCTATGCTGAGGCGTTGCCGTTGTCCGCCGGAGAGTTTTACACCACGGTCGCCAATATTCGTCTGGTAACCTTCGGGCATCTTTTCGATGAATTCGTGTGCATTGGCCACTTTGGCGGCGGTAATCACTTCTTCGGGTCTTATATCCTTCATTCCAAAAGCGATATTGTCGAACACCGATCCGTTGAACAGGATTGTTTCCTGCGATACAATACCCATGAGGCCACGCACATCAGTAATTACATAATCACGGATGGATATTCCGTCGATTGTAATTTCACCACTTTCCGGATCGTAAAAGCGGGGAAGCAAATCGACCAATGTTGATTTTCCGCCACCCGACGGACCAACGAGGGCAATCATTTTCCCTTTCGGAATAACAAGATTTATTTGGTTTAGCACAGTGTCGGACTCATATCGGAAAGTAATATCGCGGTATTCAATTTGGCTTTCAAACGATTTAATAGATTTTGCATCCGGCTTTTCAATGATTTTTTCATCAGCATTCAGAATAAGTTCGATGCGTTCCACCGAGGCTGCACCTTTCTGAATATTGTAAGCTGCTGTAGTAATGCTTTTGGCCGGTATCAGTAATTGGGAGAAGAGTGTAATGTAAAGCAGAAAAATAGTAGCATCGAGTTTTGCCCCGGGAGCAAGAATGATGTTGCCACCATACCAGATAATAAATACAGCAATGGCAATGCCAAGGAGCTCACTCAACGGCGAAGCCAGATCGCGCTTGCGATATAGCCGGATCATCAGCCGGGTGTATTTGTGATTGGTTTCCTGAAAGCTCTGGTGTGCCCATTCTATAGCATTAAATGCTTTGATGATGCGCAATCCCGAAATGGTTTCTTCGATGAGCGAAAGCAATTCTCCCATTTTCTTCTGCCCTTTAATGGAAGTACGCTTCAGGCTTTTGCCAATCTGCCCGATAATCAATGCACTCACCGGAAGCACAATAAGAACCATCAGCGTAAGCGAAGATTCCATAATGAACAATGCCACAATATAGGCTATCATCGTTATCGGATCGCGGAACACAGCTTCCAGCGAACTCATGATGGACCATTCCACCTCCTGCACATCGGCAGTCATGCGGGCCATAATATCACCTTTGCGCTGCTCGCTGTAAAACGACAGCGGCAAAATCATTACTTTAAGGTATAGGTCGTTGCGAATATCCTTAACCACGCCATTGCGAATGGGTGCAAGGTAAAACATGGCCATGTAACGGAAGAAGTTTTTCAGGAAAAATAATATAATGATTATTACACAGAAATAAGCTAGCGTATGCAATGCACCGTATTGGCCAATCATTTTGCTTATAAATAAGTAAAAATTTTGCTT
>DASVHX010000221.1:0-1729 GCA_036382355.1 Bacteroidales bacterium | reverse complement strand
GTCTCTCATTTTTGAAGAGATGGAACATGCATTGACACGTGGTGCCAAAATCTACTGCGAGGTAGCCGGTGGCGGCCTTTCGGCAGATGCCTACCACATGACGGCTCCTCATCCCGAAGGAATTGGTGCCCGTAATGCAATGAATAATGCCCTGAAAGATGCCGAAATGCAACTTTCAAATATCCAGCATATCAATACCCATGGTACATCTACACCATTGGGCGATATCGCTGAGATAAACGCAATTGCAACACTCTTTGGAGAACATGCCCGAAAAATTGCGGTTAATTCTACCAAGTCAATGACCGGGCACCTCCTGGGTGCAGCTGGCGCCGTGGAGGCCATAGCTTCCATTCTGGCAGTACAGAATGATGTCGTTCCGGCTACCATTAATCACTTTACCGACGATCCGGAAATTAACACTGGTGTGGATCTTATTTTTAATAAGCCATCGTATCGTACAGTTAATGCCGCGCTCAGTAATACCTTTGGGTTTGGCGGGCATAATGCGTCTGTCATTTTCAAAAAATTTATTCTGTAACCTTGTTTGGTTTTTTTCGGATAAAGCCCTTTAGTGCTCTATTTTCTGGCGATAAGGATCTCTATGTTGCCATCAGAAATATTTTCGGTTTTTATCCCGGTAATATTTCGCTGTACAAACTAGCCTTCAGGCATAAATCGGTTGCTATCGAGTTCAGCAATGGTGCACGCATCAGCAACGAACGTCTTGAATACCTTGGCGATGCCATTCTTGGTGCAGTTGTGGCAGAACATCTTTTCAGATTATTCCCTTTTAAAGACGAAGGCTTTCTTACTGAGATGCGCTCAAAGATTGTAAGCAGGGTGCAGCTTAACAAGCTGTCGCAAAAGCTCGGTATTGAAGACCTGATACAGGTTAACACGGATTCGGGCAATGTGTACCGCTCAATGAAGGGCGATGCATTCGAAGCCTTTGTAGGTGCGCTATACCTCGACAAAGGTTATAATTATACCCGCAGGATCATTATTAACAACGTTATCAGGTTGCATTACGACCTTGATGAACTCACAAATACCGATGTCAACTTTAAGAGCAAATTCATAGAATGGGCTCAGCGGGAAAAAAGAGTAGCAAGCTTCATTATTATTGGTGAAGTGGGAAGCGGTTATAATAAACAATATGTTGTGGATGCCTTATTGGACGGCAAAGTAGCCGGGAGAGGCCAGGACTTTTCTATCAAAGGCGCTGAACAATCAGCGGCAATGAAAGCCATAGAAGCAATGCAGGCGTCAAGGCAATAGGCCAAAGCGCTTTATTAGTTTGCTTATATACTTATCCTGGTCGGAATTTCTGAATGTGCACGGATAGTTTGTATATTTATGGTGACTAAACTCTGCCGTCAATGCCCAAGCGCTCACACCTCGAAACCGACTTCGAACCCCTGGATGATTTTATAGGTATATCTTCCCATTTACGCGATTATCGCCTGGCCTATCTTATCAATCAGTTACTGGGCTTTACCCTGGAGAAAACCGACGATTTGCCTGCATTTAACACAAAGTCCGACAAACCATCTTATTATTCTTGTTATACTTTTGACAATTGCGATAAGCAATTAACATATTTTCTTTTGTCAAATACCGGGAGCGAAGGATTACTCGTGCCATCGCATAAGGAGGCGGGATACTTTCTTCTCATGCGCGGAGTGGTAAGCAGTGAAGAGGAGGCTGCTATCGTCGGGAAATTAAA
>DASVHX010000220.1:0-1826 GCA_036382355.1 Bacteroidales bacterium | reverse complement strand
CTTAAACAAGAACTTTCAAGCATGATATCTTCCTATTCATTTTGCAACAAAACTGTTGTAACCGTCGATTACAGCGAACACAGCCACTGGCGGAACTTTGTCAGGATCTAATACCGGTAGTTATGCCTTTGTGCTTTACCTGATGCACAATTGCGACCGGAACTACAGCACAGGAATCCAGTGATTGAAAGGATAACAGATTGAGCCGGCAGATAACAGATATCCTTATATTTGCAATCGCATCAGTTTCAAATTGGAATCATATTTTAGGTTGAATAATTATATAAATAATATTCTCAGTTCAATGACTTTAATTCCACAACGTTTACTCGGAGAGGCATTGTTGTTTTCCACCAAAATAAATCCTTCAAAGACCGCCATTATTGCAAAAGATAAAGAATATTCATATTCTTTATTAAATGAAAGTGCAGAAAAATTTGCCGGGCATTTGGTGAACGCCGGAATTAAGAAAGGAGACCGGGTTGCTATTTGTATGGAAAACTCGTGGCAGAGTATTGTTTCAATCTATGGAACAACAATGGCTGGAGCAGTTTTTTTGGTAATTAATCCTCAAACAAAAGCCGATAAATTAAGCTATATCTTAAACGATAGTGGCGCAAAAATCCTGATTTCCGGCAGTATGCTTAAACATGTGCTATCAACTGCTTTAGAAGATACCAAAGCCATTAAGGAGGTTATCATTACCGGTGATGAGCATCAGATAGTTGTTGCGAATTCTAATTTCAGACTGGTAAATTTTGAAAATATTTTTTCCGGTGAAGAAATCATTGCTAATCTTCCGAACATTATCCCTAACGATCTGGCAGCTTTAATATACACTTCCGGGAGTACGGGATTTCCCAAAGGTGTTATGATGACGCACCAGTCTATGGTTTTCACTACGTGGAGTCTTATCGAATATTTAAGGTTATCGAAGGAGGATCGTATTATGTTGCTTCTGCCTTTGGCTTTTGATTATGGCTTATATCAGTTGCTGATGGCCATAACAGTCGGAGGAACGCTTATTGTTGAGCAATCGTTCATCTTTACGGCTTCTATTTACAGAAATATAGAGAAGTATAAACCAACGGTATTCCCTGGTGTGCCGACAATCTATGCAATGATGATAGCCTCCGGTAAAGAGAATCCTTTAGTTTTCGATTGCATCGAAAAAGTAACAAATACGGCTGCTGCATTACCCGCCGAATTTATTCCCGACCTGAAAAGGATTTTCCCCAATGCCCTTATTTTTAAAATGTATGGATTAACGGAATGCAAAAGGGTATGTTATCTTGAACCTGAATTGGTTGATTTAAAACCGACTTCTGTTGGTAAAGCTATACCGGGAACCGAAGTTTTTCTCGTGTCTGCAGAGGGCAAACCGGTGCCACCAGGCGAACCGGGAATATTACACATTCGCGGACCTCACGTTATGTTGGGATATTGGAATAAAGAAGCATTAAGCAGGGAAATGCTTAAACCAGGCAATCTGCCGGGCGAAAGAATTCTTTGTTCCAACGATTTGTTTAAGATGGATGAAGAAGGTTTTTTATATTTTCTGGGCCGGACAGATGACATCATTAAAACCAGGGGCGAAAAAGTGAGCCCGATTGAAATTGAAAACGTTATTTATAAAATTGGTGGGATAAAAGAAGTTGCGGTGATTGGCGTTCCTGATGTAATTATGGGCGAATCGATTGTTGCACATATTACCGTTCACGATCATGTTCAGTTGAGCGAAAAGGAAATTCAGCAGCAATGTATGAGCATGCTTGAGGTATTTATGGTTCCGCAAAAAATTATTTTCCTGGATGAAATGCCCAAAA